>NZ_CP058908.1:2100000-2375000 GCF_021432765.1 Pseudomonas phenolilytica | reverse complement strand
ACACCAAGCCCCAGAACGCCGCCGACAGACCGAGGAACGACATGCCGGACGCCGTGACCAGAAAGGTGATCAGCGCCGCCTCGCGATCGGCCGGGACCGCCATCGCGCCGGACAATGCAGCGCCGATCGCTGCCAGCAGCGCCAAGCCGGCCAGCGCGGCGATCATCGCTGCGGGGAAGGCTGTGAAGAGCGAAACCAGCGTCGCCCCGAAGATTCCCAGCAACAGATAGAACACCCCGCCGGAAACGCCCGCGACATAACGCTTGTGCGGGTTTTCGTGGGACTCGCGGCCGGTGCAGATCGCCGCCGTGATCGCCGCCAGATTCAAGCCGTGGCAACCGAACGGCGCCAGCAGCAGCGAGCCCAGCGCGCTGCTGCTGATCAGCGGGCTGGCAGGCGTTGCGTAACCGTCATTGCGCAATACCGCCATACCCGGCATGAACTGCCCGGTGAGCGCCACCATCACCAGCGGAAAGGCAATATTGAGGATCACCTGCCAGCTGAACTCCGGCGCGATCCACACCGGCGTCGCCAGTCCGATCACCAGCGCCTCGCTGCGCAGCTCGCCCGAAGCGATCGCGATCGTCACACCGACCACCAATACCGCGAGTACTGCGTAGCGCGGCAGCGAGCGCTTGAACAACAGATAGGTGCCGAACATCGCCAGCACCAGCCAGGGCTGGTCCTTGACCGCGACGAACAGGCCGGTGCCGAAGCGGAACAGGATCCCCGCGAGCATGCCCGCGGCGATGGCCGCGGGCAGACGGTCGATGATGCGGTCAAAGGCACCGGACAGGCCGACCAGCAGCACCACCACATTGCTGACGATGTACGCCCCCACCGCCTGGTTGAGCGTGATGTCGGGCAGCATGGTCACCAGCAGCGCCGAGCCGGGCGCCGACCAGGCGATGACGATGGGGACCTTGTAGCGAATGCTGAGTGCAATGCCGAGCACACCGCTGCCGATGGAGATCGTCCAGACCCACGACGACAGCACATCATGCGGCAGGTCGGCCGCCTTGGCCGCCTGGAAGATGATTACCAGCGGACCGGCATAGGAAATCACGGTCGCGATAAAGCCGGCGACCACGGCGGACAGCGAGAAGTCTTTGAGTAGCGCTTTCATATCGCCTCGCAAGACAGGCAGGCGATCCGTGGCATTGCCCGGATCACTCTTGTTATGGGTGAAGCGACCGCTGCGTCCTGCATGTAGCTCCGTCAGCAGCAGGCAGCCTGGCGGCCGGAAAGCTCCCGGCCACCAGGGCGTGTATCAAGCCTGCTGCAGCGCGCGCGGGCGCTGGCTGCGCTGCTCGGCGTGCGGCGCGGGCGCCTTCTGCAGCTGAAAGTCGAAGTCGATTTCCGCGAAACGTCCCTGCACACCGCGGCTACGCGCAGCCTCGGCATCGTCGACAAAGCGGATGTCGCCGACCAGACCTTCGCGGGTGGCGTACGCGAAATCGTCCCACAGGTACTTGTCGCCCGCCAGGTTGATCTGAGTGGTCAGATGACGATGACCCGGCGCGGAAATGAAGAAGTGAATGTGCGCTGGACGCTGGCCATGGCGACCAAGCATGTCGAGCAGTTCCTGAGTCGGACCGTCGGGCGAGCAGCCATAGCCGGACGGCACGATACTGCGGGCGCGGTAGTAGCCGTTCTCGTCGGTGACAATGCGACGACGCAGGTTGTACTCCGACTGGCTCTTGTCGAAGTAGGAATAGTTGCCCTTGGTGTTGGCATGCCACAGATCGACCACCGCGCCGGCAACCGGCTGACCGTCCGGGCCGGTGACGCGGCCCTGGAGGAACATCGGCGTGGCAACGTCATCTTCGCTGCCGTCGTCCATGCGCGTCACGCCCTGGGCAAGCGGCGCACCGGCGACGTACAGCGGGCCTTCGATGGTGCGCGGCGTGCCGCCGGTGAGGCCTTCCTGCTCGTCCTTGGCGTCCTGCAGCAAGTCGAGGTAATGCTCCAGCCCCAGGCCGGCGATCAGCAGGCCGGCCTCGTGACGACCGCCGAGGCGATTGAGGTAATCCACCGCCTTCCAGAACTCGTCCTGGGTGATTTCCAGGTCTTCGACGATCTTCGCGGTGTCGACCAGGATGCGGTTGATCACCGTCTTCATGCGGCTGCTGCCTTCGTCATTGTTGAAGCCGCTGGCTTGCTTGAAGAAGGTCTGCACGTGATCGGAGTGGGAGATTTTTACAGTCATGGCTCAGGCCTCGTTTTGTAATTGTGGTGTCGCGGGTTAACTGACCGGGCAGCGCCTGGTCCGGAGAAATCGATCAGCTGTCGTCCTCACGAATCGAAGACGGGTGACGGCACAGCGCGTTGACCTCGATTTCCATGTAGGGGAACAGCGGCAGTTGCATCAGCGTGTCGTGCAGTTCCTGCACGCTGGCCACGTCGAACACGCTGTAGTTGGCGTACTGCCCGGCGATACGCCATAGGTGGCGCCACTTGCCCGCGCGCATCAGACTCTGCGCCAGCTCCTTCTCGTCTGCCTTGAGCTTGGCGGCCTTCGCCGGGTCCATGTCGACCGGCAGCTTCACGATCATCTTCACGTGGAAGAGCATCTCGAGTTCTCCTTTCTTACGTGCGGGCGAAGAACGCCAGGCGCTCTTCGTCGAGGGTCAGGCCCAGGCCCGGCGTGCTCGGCACTTCCAGCTGGAAGTCGCGATAGACCGGCGCCTCGGTGACGATTTCTTCGGTGAGCAGCAGCGGGCCGAACAGCTCGGTGCCCCAGGTCAGCTTGTTGAGGGTGACGAAGGCGTGCGCCGAGGCCAGGGTGCCGATGGCGCCTTCGAGCATGGTGCCGCCGTACAGCGCGATACCCGCTGCCTCGGCGATCTGCGCGGTGCGCAGCACGGCACGTGGGCCGCCGTTCTTGGCGATTTTCAGGGCGAAGATGCTGGCCGCGCCGTCGGCGGCCAGGCTGAAGGCGTCCTCGACGCTCTCGATCGACTCATCGGCCATGATCGGCGCTGGGCTGCGCTGGTTCAGGCGGATCTGCCCGCCGCGGTTGATCCGCGAGATCGGCTGTTCGATCAGATCGATGCCGTTGTCGCCGAGGATGCGGCAGGCGCGCAGCGCCACCGACTCATCCCAGGCCTGGTTGACGTCGACGCGCACGCTGGCGCGCTCGCCGAGGGCCTGCTTGATGGCGATGACGTGCTTGAGATCGGCGTTCACCTCGCCGGCGCCGATCTTCAGCTTGAAGAGGCGGTGGCGACGGATATCGAGCATGCGCTCGGCTTCGGCAATGTCCTTGGCGGTGTCGCCGCTGGCCAGCGTCCAGGCTACTTCCAGGCTGTCGCGCACCCGGCCGCCGAGCAGCTCGCTGACTGGCAGGCCGAGGCGCTTGCCCTGCGCGTCGAGCAGCGCGCTCTCGATGCCGGACTTGGCGAAGGTGTTGCCCTTGGCCGCCTTGTCCAGGCGCAGCATGGCGGCGTTGATATTGGCCGCATCCTGACCGACCAGCAGCGGGCCGAGATGGCTGTCGATGTTGGTCTTGATGCTCTCCGGGCTCTCGTTGCCGTAGGCCAGGCCGCCGATGGTGGTGGCCTCGCCGATGCCTTCGATGCCGTCGGCGCAACGCACGCGGATGATCACCAGCGTCTGCTTCTGCATCGTGTGCATCGCCAGCTTGTGTGGGCGAATGGTCGGCAGGTCGACGATGACCGTCTGGATGCTTTCGATCAGGGAATGGCTCATATCAGCTTCCGATTTCCAGTTTCAGTGTTCAGGCCTTCGCCGTCGTCAGCAGGGAGGGTGCCGTGGCACCGCTACGCTGGCTGGAGATGGCAAAGACGGTCATGGCCAGCGCGGCAATCGCACCCGGCACGGCAAAGGCCATGAAGTTGAGTTGCAGCGGCAGGTTGATGCCCAGCAGCGCCCCCCCCAGCAGCGGGCCGACGATGGCGCCGTTGCGGCCGATGCCCGAGGCCCAGCCGAGGCCGGTGGAGCGGATCGACAGGCCGTAGAACTGCGCGGCGGCGGCATAGAGCAGAATTTGCGTGCCGATCACGGTAGCGCCGGCGATGAAGATCAGCGTGTAGAGCACCGGCATCGGCGACTTGAAGCCCAGCAGGCTGATCGACACCACCGATACGGCGAAGAACGCCACCACCACCTTGGCCAGGTTGAAACGATCGCCCAGCCAGCCGCCGAAGATCGCGCCGGCCATGCCGCCGAAGTTCAGCGCCAGCAGGAACGACAGACTGGAACCCAGGCTGTAGCCGGCGTTGGCCATCAGCTTCGGCAGCCAGGAGCCCAGCGCGTAGACCATCAGCAGACAGCAGAAGAACGCCAGCCAGAGCGACACGGTGCGCACGCCGCGGCCGTGGCGGAACAGCTCCAGCACCGACGCGCTCTTACCCTTCACCTCGACCAGCACCGGCTCATCGCTGGCGCCCAGCTGCTGGTTCGGATCGACCCGGTTGAGCAGATCACGCGCCTGTTCGATGCGGCCCTGGCGCACCAGAAAGCCCACCGACTCCGGCAGCTTCCACAGGATCAGCGGCAGCAGGAGCAGCGGCACGGCGGCGGCGAAGAACATCACTTCCCAGCCGAAGCGCGGCAGCATGTAGATGCCCAGGCCAGCGGAGAACATGCCGCCCAGCGAATAGCCGCTGAACATGATCGCCACCAGGGTGCTGCGCAGTTTCTTCGGCGCATATTCATTCATCAGCGCCACCACGTTGGGCATCAGGCCACCGCAGCCGAGGCCGGCGAGAAAGCGGAAGATGCCGAATTCAGTGGGCGTGCTGGCGAAGCCGTTGAGCACCGTGGCGCCGCTGAACAGCACGAAGCAGATGGCGATGCCCTTCTTGCGCCCGATGCGGTCGGCCAGGGTGCCGAACACCAGCGCACCGAACATCATGCCGAACAGCGCATAGCTGCCCAGCGCACCCGCTTCCAGCGGCGTCAGCCCCCACTCCTTCATGATCACCGGCAGCACCACGCCGTAGATGAACAGGTCGTAGCCGTCGAAGATCAGCAGCAGTGCGCACAGGCACATGACCTGCCAGTGGAAGCCCCTGAAGCGGGCGTTATCGATGATCTCGTGAACATCTACTTTTCGCATGACAAAGGCTCTCTATTGTTTTTGTTGTGAAAACTGCGTCGCGGGTCGTTCGTTGCGGGGGCTCAGCCCAGGTCGCCTCCGCCTACCGGCAGGGTTACGCCGGTGATGTAGGAGGCCTCGTCCGAGGCCAGAAAGAGGATTGCGCCGGCCTGCTCGTCGATGGTTCCGTAGCGCTTCATCAGCGTGGAATCGACGGTCTGGTCGACGATCTGCTGGTACCAGAGCTTTTCCTGCTCGCTCTGCTCGGCACTGTTGCGCGGGATGCGCCGCGGCGGCGCCTCGGTGCCGCCGGGAGCGGTGGCGTTGACGCGAATGCCGCGCTGCGCGTTCTCGAAGGCCAGGCACGCGGTCAGCGCGTTGACGCCGCCCTTGGCCGCGCCGTACGGCACGCGGTTGAGGCTGCGCGTGGCGATCGAGGAAACGTTGACGATGGCGCCGGCGCCCTGCTCCAGCATGTGCGGCAGCGCGGCGTGGCAGCACCACAGCGTGGGGAACAGCGAGCGGCGCACTTCGGCTTCGATCTCGTGTTCCTGATAATGCTCGAAGGGCTTGGCCCAGATGGTGCCGCCGACGTTGTTGACGAGGATGTCGAGGCGGCCGAAGCGCTCTTTCGCGGCATCCATCACCCGGTGGCAGTCGGCGAACCGTTCGAGATCGGCAGTCAGCGTCAGCACCTCGATACCCTTGGCGCCGAGTTCATCGGCCAGCTCGTGGACCAGTTCGGAGCGGTCGACCAGCAGCAGCCGGCCGCCCTCCTCGCCCATGCGTTCGGCTACGCGGCGGCCGATGCCCTGGGCGGCGCCGGTGATCACGGCGACCTTGTTCTGAAAACGTGTGTTCATCTACCCAACCTCTGGAATGGCGAGGGATTCGGTGGGCAATGCTGCGCAGTTGCCCACCCTACGGCTGGCTGATCAGGCGCTGGCGGCGAACTTCTCGTAGTAGAAATTGGCCGGCTGCAGCCCCTGTTCACGGATGAACTGGTTGACCGACTCGACCATCGGCGGCGGGCCGCACAGGTAGATGTCCACTTCACCTTCGTTCAGGTGCTTGGGCTCGATGTGCTGGGTCACGTAGCCTTTCTGCGGGTACTGACTGTCGCTGCTCGCTACGCAGGCGCTGTAGGTGAAGTTGGGGATGCGCGCGGCGAAATCGGCGAGCTTGTCCATCTCCACCAGATCGAAGTCGTTGGAGACGCCATAGATCAGGTGCAGCGGATGCGCGCTGCCCTGCTCGGCGATCTTCTCCAGCATCGCGGTGAACGGCGCCAGGCCCGTGCCACCGGCCAGCAACAGCAGCGGTCGCTTGATCTCGCGCAGGTAGAAGCTGCCCAACGGGCCGGCCAGCGTCAGGCTGTCGCCAGCCTTGGCCATGCCGCTGAGGAAGCTGCTCATCAGCCCGCCCGGCACGTTGCGGATCAGGAAGCTGACCTCGCCGTCCTTCTGCAACGAGCTGAAGGAGTAGGCACGGGTCTGGTCGGTGCCCGGCACCTGCAGGTTGACGTACTGCCCCGGCAGGAATGCCAGCTGGCTCAGCGCCTCGCCCTTGACCGACAGCGCGATGGTGCTCTGCGACAGCTGGCGCACGTTGCTGATGGTCGCCTGGTAGCTGGCCTGCGCGGTCTTGCAGACCTGCGAGGACGCCGGCACGCGAATCACGCAGTCGCTCTCGGCGCGCATCTGGCAGGTCAGCACGTAGCCTTGCGCGGCCTCGTCCTCGCTCAGCGCATCCTCGATGTATTCCTCGCCGAGGTCGTAGCTGCCGGCTTCGGCGAAGCACTTGCAGGCCCCGCAGGCGCCGTCGCGGCAGTCCAGCGGAATGTTGATGCCCTGGCGGTAGGCCGCGTCGGCAACGGTTTCGCCGAGGTTGGCTTCGATGAAGCGGGTCACCCCGTCTTCGAAATTCAATGCGATCTGGTGAGTCATGGCCTTGCCCTCACAGGTGGTAAACGTCGATCAACTGGCGGATGTAGTCGTTCTTCAGCACGACCTTCTTGTGCTTGATCAGCGGGCTCTCGCCGCGGGTGTCGAGCGTGTAGAAGCTGGTGCCGTAGAAGTGGTCGACGGTCTTGTAGCGGAAGCTCATCGTGTGCCAGTTGAAGCGCAGCTTGCAGACGCCCTCGCCCTGCTCGATCAGCTCCAGGTTGCTGATGTTGTGCGAGGTGCGGGTATCCGGAATGGTGGCGCTGGAACGCTCGGTGCGGATGCGGAACACCCGGTCTTCCAGACCGCTGCGGTTGCCGTACCAGATCAGCGAGATTTCCTTCTGCGGGTCTTCGGTGAGCTTGTCCTGGTCGTCCCAGGCCGGCATCCAGAAGGTCGCGTCGGCGGCATACAGCTCCAGCCAGCTGTCCCAGTCCTTGTCGTCGAGGTAGCGCGCTTCGCGATAGAGAAAGTCGCGTGCGGCTTCGTAGGAGATGGTCATTACGCGCCCTCCACGTGGATCAGCTGGTCTTGCTCGGCCTTCACCGCCTTGATCATCTGCTGCTGCCAGTAGTGGTGCTGCAGCACGAACAGGCCTTCATCCTCGGTGCGGGCACCGCTCATCAGCGGCTGCAGGTCGATTTCCTTGGCGCCTTCGTCAGCACCGTCGATCCAGTGCTTGGCGCCGCGGGACATGTCGTTCCACTCCATGGCGCGACCGGCAAAGCCTTGCTGGCAGGCGCGGAACTCCTCGAGGTCGTCCGGGGTGGCCATGCCACTGACGTTGAAGAAGTCTTCGTACTGGCGGATGCGCCGCGCACGCGCCTCGGCGCTCTCGCCCTTGGGCGCGATGCAGTAGATGGTGACTTCGGTCTTGTCCACCGACAGCGGCTTGGCGATGCGCAGCTGCGAGCCGAACTGGTCCATCAGGTACAGGTTCGGGTAGAGGCACAGGTTGCGCGAGTTCTCGATCATCCAGTCGGTCCGCGCCTGGCCGAACTCGGCGATCATCTCGTCGCGGCGGGCGTACAGCGGGCGGTCTTCCGGGTTGTCCCAGCGGGTCCAGAGCAGCAGGTGACCATTCTCGAAGGAGTAGAAACCACCGCCCTTCTTGCCCCAGCCGCCGGCGCTCATGGCGCGGATGTCGTCGCCGGCCTCTTTCAGCTTGCGCTGCTGCTGGGTAGCCGCGTAGTTCCAGTGCACGGCGGTGACGTGATAACCGTCGGCGCCGTTCTCGGCCTGCAGTTTCCAGTTGCCTTCATATACATAAGTGGAGGAGCCGCGCAGAACCTCGATCCCTTCGGGCGACTGGTCGACCACCATGTCGATGATCTTCTTCGACTCGCCGAGGAATTCTTCCAGCGGGGCGACGTCCTCGCGCAGGCTGCCGAACAGGAAGCCGCGGTAGGACTCGAAGCGCGCGACCTTCTTCAGGTCATGCGAGCCGTCGCAGTCGAAGCTGTCGGGGTAACCGGCTTCCTTGGGGTCCTTCACCTTGAGCAGCTTGCCCGAGTTGTTGAAGGTCCAGCCATGGAACGGGCAGGTGTACGTCGCCTTGTTGCCACTCTTGAAGCGGCACAGCATGGCGCCGCGATGGCTGCAGGCATTGATGAAGGCGTTGAGCTGGCCGTCCTTGTTGCGGGCGATGAAGATCGGCTGCCGGCCCATCTGAGTGGTGTAGTAGTCGTTCTTCTCGGGGATCTGGCTCTCGTGCGCGAGGTAGATCCAGTTGCCCTCGAAGATGTGCTTCATCTCCAGCTCGAACAACCGCGGGTCGGTGAACATCTCGCGCTTGCAGCGAAAGATGCCCTTCTCTTTGTCTTCATCGAGCAGCGAATCAAGGTAATCGATTCCCAGGGACATGGCCGGGGCCTCCATTGTTATTGTTTCCACGTGATGAAGGCTAAGGCGCTGGCGGCGGCATCAATATCCGTTTTCTGCACGACTTCTATCCGTTTTCTGCACAACGCAAGAGGACAGATTGCCGCACGCACGCGCACGGTAAATCGCCACCCGGAATGGCGGTGTAGGTGGTGGAGAGCGGGAAGAAAAAGAGGCGCTGCCGTCAGAATGGCAGCGCCTCAAGGGGACTCAGTGATGGCGACGCAGGGTGTCTGAAGGCAGCTCGCCGAAGGTGCTCTTGTAGCTTTCCGAAAAACGGCCCAGGTGCATGAAGCCGTAGTCCATGGCGATCTCGGTGATGTTGCGCACCTTAGCCGAGGGATCGCTCAGCCGCCCGTGGATCTGCTCCAGCTTGCGCTGGCGGATGTAGGACTTGGGCGTGGTGCCGACCTTGCGCTCGAACAGCAGATACAGCGAGCGCAGGCTCATGTTGGCCAACTCGGCCAGCTGCTCGACGGAGATGTCCTTCTTCAGGTGCTCGTCGATGTAATCGCTGAGCCGACCGAACGACGGGCAGCTGTCGCCGAACGGATCGCGACGTATGTTGTTGGCCAGTGTGCAGAGCAGCTTGCTGGCAATGATCCGGCTGTACTGCTCCTGAATCTGCGGGATGCTCTGTGCGGAGCCGGCCTCACGGCAAACCAGGCCGATCAGGCTGTCGAAGCCGTCAAGCTCGCCGAGCGCATGACGGTTGCTGCTGAAGCGGATGCCCTCGGCCGGTGCGCGCCACTGGTTCTCGCTGCAGGCCCGTTCGAGGAATGAGGCCGGCAGCTTGACGATGAGCTTCTCGCAATCGTCCGAATAGGTCAGGTCGACCGGATCGTCGGGATTGATCAGCAGCAGTTCGCCGGGCGTGAAGTAATGCTCCTGCCCACGGCTGCGCCACAGGCAGTGGCCGCGCTGCAGCAGCTGCAGGTGATAGATGGTTTCCAGCGCCGGCGAGCTGACGTGCACGCTGCCGCCGTAGCTGATCTGGCACAGATCGAGCTTGCCGAAGGTGCAGTGATTGAGGCTCGCCTGCGGGTTACCGGTGCGCGGCAGCCGAATGCAGTGCGCGCCAACGTACTGGTTGACGTACTCCGAAACGGCATGCGGATCGGCATGCGCGAAGATCCTGCTTCTTTCGTTCAGCAGTCGTTCCATCACAGGGCACTCGGTTTGTTTTTATAGTTCGCCTGCGGTGCGGTCTGGCCGTCACCGTTCTCGGGTCGCGATCACTGTCAACAGACACAACATTGATCGAGATCAAGAATAGCGAGTGATGCCAGCATAGGAGATTCGACCAACGGACAACACCCGTCCGTTCGGTTATCGCACGATTTCGGATGAATGCACCGCGCGCCTCGGACGGGCTGCGGCGGAATGCGGGCCTGGCTACCGCCAGGCCCGGCCAGGTCAGAACGCCTGGCTGTAGAACAGCGAGTAAGACTCGATGCCGTCGTTCGGCTGCTTGATGCCGGCGTTGGAGTAATGCATGGCACGCAGGCCGACCTTGCGCTCGCCCGGCAGTTTCAGGCCGACGCCCAGGCGATCCTCGAAGTTGAACGAGGAGCCCAGCTGCTGCTCGCCGACGTCAGTCTTGGAGAAGAACGCGACGCCGATGCTGGCCTCGATGTACGGGGTGTAGCGCCAGCCGGCGAATTCATAGGTGAACACCGGACTGAACGACAGCGAGTGCGCACCGGAATAGTCGTCGCCCCCCTCCCAGTAGGTGTAGGCCGCATCCCAGTAGCCGCTCAGCTGACCGGTCTCGCTCTGCCACCAGCTCTTGTCCCAGGCCTGCGCCAGGCTGGCACGGAAGGTCATGTCGCCCTGCCCGGTGACGCCCAGAGCACCCGATACTTCAGCGGCGGCCACGGGGCCGGCGGCCAGACCCAGCGCCAGCGCGCCGCCCAGAATCATGCGATTGATCAAAACGAACTCCTTACTTCAGTTCATGGTGAGTGTTGCAGGGCCATCAGCCCTCGCGGCCGAACGCTCGGCCGTGTCCGTCTTCCAGCCGCCACCCAGGGCGCGATACAGCTGGACTTCGCGGTTCAGCTGCAGCAGGTGGTCGCTGAGCAACTGGCGCTGCGACGCGAACAGCTCGCGCTGGGCGTCGAGCACGGTGAGGTAGGTGTCCACGCCCTCGTCGTAACGCTGGCGGGCCAGCTGGTAGTAGGCGCGGTTATTGTCGACCAGATCGCTCTGCGCCTGTACCTGTTCGTCGTAGGTACCGCGCGCGGCGAGGCCGTCGGCGACTTCGCGGAAGGCGGTCTGGATGGCCTTTTCGTAAGCCGCGACGTGGATGTCCTTCTGGATCTCGGCGTAGTCGAGGTTGGCCTTCAACCGCCCGGCCGTGAAGATCGGCAGGTTGATCCGAGGGACCAGACTCCAGGCGCCGGAACCGCCGTCGAACAGACCGTCCAGTTCGCTGCTGGCGGTGCCGGCGCTGCCGGTCAGGCTGATGCTCGGGAAGAACGCCGCGCGCGCCGCGCCGATGTTGGCGTTGGCGGCCAGCAGGCGGTGCTCCGCGGCGCGGATGTCCGGGCGACGCAGCAGCAGATCGGCCGGCAGCCCGGCGGGGAAGTCGGCCAGCGTATCCATCTGCAGCTTGCCACCAGCCGGTAGATCGCGCGGAATCGCCGCCCCCAGCAACAGGCGCAGGGCGTTGGCATCCTCGGCGATGAGCCGGGTATACAGCGCCTTTTGCGTACGCGCCTGATCGACCAGGGTGCGCGCCTGGCGCACGTCCAGCTCCGAGGCGGTGCCGGCTTCGGCACTGGCTTCGATCAGCGACAGGCTCTGCCGGTAGCTTTCCAGCGTGGCCTCGGTCAGCTCCAGCAGCGCCTGGTCGGTGCGCCAGGCGAAATAGGCGGTGGCGACGTCGCCGACCAGGGCGATGTGCACGCTGCGCTGGGCTTCTTCGCTGGCCAGGTACTGCTCCAGCGCGGCGCGGCTGAGGCTGCGGATGCGGCCGAAGGCGTCCAGCTCGTAGGATACGCCCAGCCCCACGTCATAGCGGCTCTGGATACCCGCCTCGCCGGTCGGCGAGAGGTCGTCCGGCAGGCGCTGGCGACTGCCACTGCCGCCCGCGTCGACGCCGGGGAACAGCTCGGCACGCTGGATGCGGTGCAACGCGCGGTAGGCCTCGACGTTCAGCGCGGCCTGACGCAGGTCGCGGTTGTTCTGCAGCGCCACGCCGATCAGCTCGCGCAGCGCGGCGTCGCGGAAAAACTCCTGCCAGCGCAGATCGGCCGCGCGCGCGTCGCCCTGCTCCGCCTGATCGTACGCCGCGCCCTGCGGCCAGTCGGCCTCGATCGGCGCCTGCGGTCGCTCGTACTGCGGGATCAGACTGCAGCCGCCCAGTGCCAGGGCAACCGCGAGGGTCAAAGGCTTGAACTTCATGCGGTTTCTCCTTCGGCTTCGGCTTCGGCTTCGGCAACGGCGTGCGGCTTCTTGCGGCCCTCGAAGAGCTTGACCACCACCACGTAGAACAGCGGCACGAAGAACACCGCAAGCACGGTGGCGGTAATCATCCCGCCGACCACCCCGGTCGCCACCGAATGCTGGCTGCCGGCGCCGGCGCCACTGGCCAGGGCCATTGGCAGCACGCCGAAGGTGAACGCCAGCGAGGTCATGACGATGGGGCGCAGGCGCAGACGCGCCGCGTGCACCGCCGCCTGGACCAGCGGCATGCCTTCCTTCTCATAAAGGTCCTTGGCGAACTCGACGATGAGGATGGCGTTCTTCGCCGACAGGCCGACCGTGGTCATCAGGCCGATCTGGAAATAGACGTCGGCGGTGAGATCCCGGAACAGCGTGGCGAGCACCGAGCCGAGGATGCCCAGCGGCACCACCAGCATCACCGCCGCCGGCACCGACCAGCTCTCGTAGAGCGCCGCCAGGCAGAGGAACACGATCAGCACGGTCAGCGCGTAGAGCATCGGCGCCTGGTCACCGGTCTGGATTTCCTCGTAGGAAAGCCCGGTGTAGCTCAGGCCGATCCCCGGCGGCAGTTGCTGCATGATTTCAGCGATGGCCACCATGGCGTCGCCGGTGCTGTAGCCCGGTGCCGGTTCGCCGAGGATTTCCACCGAGGAGATGCCGCCGTAGCGCTCCAGCTTGGGCGAGCCGAAGGTCCATTCGCCGGTGGCGAAGGCCGAGAACGGCACCATCTCACCGAGGGCGTTGCGCACGTACCACTTGTCGAAATCCTCCGGCGTGATGCGCGCGGTCTCCTCACCCTGGATATACACGCGCTTGACCCGGCCGCGGTCGATGAAGTCGTTGACGTACATCGAGCCCCAGGCCGCCGACATGGTCTGGTTGATCGACGCGATGCTGACCTGCAGCGCACGGGCCTTCTCATCGTCGATGTTGACCTGGAACTGCGGCTCGTCGTCCTTGCCGTTGGGGCGCACCGCGCGCAGCTTCGGATGCTCGCCGGCCAGTTGCAGGAACTGGTTGCGCGCCTCCATCAATGCCGCATGACCGACGCCAGCGTTGTCCTGCAGATAGAGGTTGAAACCCATCGCGTTACCCATTTCCAGGATCGCCGGTGGCACGAAGGCCATCACGGTGGCGTCCTTGATCGTCGCGAAATGGGCGTTGGCGCGCTCGGCGATGCTGAACACGTCCTGACCCTCCGCGGCGCGCTGGTCCCAGCCCTTGAGCATGACCAGACCGAGGCCGGAGTTCTGCCCACGACCGGCGAAGTTGAAGCCGTTGACGGTCAGCACGTGCTGGATCAGCTCGCCTTCCTCTTCCTTCAGATAGTCCTGCACCTGCTGAAGTACCGCACCGGTGCGCTCTGCGGAGGAGTTAACCGGCATGCGCACTTCCACCATCATCAGGCCCTGGTCCTCGTTGGGCAGGAAGGCCTTGGGAATCTGGGTGAACAGGTAGCCGGTGCCGGCAGTGATCAGCACGAAGGCCAGCAGGTAGCGCCCGCGGTGCTTGAGCATGCCGCCGACGCCGCGCTCGAAACGGGCGGTGCCGCGCTCGAAGGTGCGGTTGAACCAGCCGAAGAAGCCCTTCTTCTCGTGGTGGGCGTCGCCTTTGGGCTTCTTCAGGATGGTGGCGCACAGCGCCGGGGTGAAGATCAGCGCGACCAGCACCGACAGGCCCATGCAAAGCACAATGGTCACGGCGAACTGCTTGTAGATGATCCCCGCCGAACCGCCGAAGAAGGCCATCGGCACGAACACCGCCGACAGCACCAGGCCGATGCCGACCAGCGCACCCTGGATCTGCCCCATCGACTTGCGCGTGGCTTCCAGCGGCGACAGGCCCTCCTCGTGCATCAGGCGCTCGACGTTCTCCACCACCACGATGGCATCGTCCACCAGCAGACCGATGGCCAGCACCATCGCGTACATGGTCAGCACGTTGATGCTCAGGCCGAAGTACGGCAGCAGCGCGAAGGCGCCGAGCAGCACGACCGGCACCGCGAGGGTCGGAATCAGCGTGGCGCGGAAGTTCTGCAGGAACAGGTACATCACCAGGAAGACCAGCACCACCGCCTCGATGATGGTGTGCACCACCGAACTGATCGAGGCCTCCACCACCGGCGTGGTGTCGTAGGGATAGACCACCTCGACGCCTTCGGGCAGGTAGGCTTTCTGTTTTTCCATCGCGGCCTTCACCGCGGCCACGGTCTCCAGCAGGTTGCCGCCGGAAGCCAGGCGCAGCGCCAGGCCCGCCGAGGGTTCGCCGTTGCGCTTGCTGGAAATGGAGAAGTTGTCGGCACCCAGCTCGACGCGGGCGATGTCCTTGACGCGCACCTGTGAGCCGTCGGCCTTGACCTTGACCAGGATTTCCTCGAACTCCTCGGGCGTGGTCATGCGCGTCTTGCCCAGCACCGTGGCGTTGAGCTGCACGCCGCTGAGCGTCGGCAGACCGCCGAGCTGCCCGGAGGACACCTGCACGTTCTGTTCGCGGATGGCATTGGCGACGTCGCCAGGCGTCAGCTGGTAGCTGTTGAGCTTGGCCGGATCGAGCCAGATGCGCATGGCGTAAGGCGAGCCGAACAGCAGGTAGTCGCCGACACCGTCGATGCGCGAAATCGGGTCCTGCAGCTGCGAGGCGATCAGGTTGCCGAGGTCGAAGTTGCTCATCTTGCCGGTGGTATCGGCCAGACCGATGATCAGGAAGAAGTTCTTCTGGTACTTCACCACGCGCAGGCCCTGGCGCTGCACTTCTTCAGGCAGACGCGGGGTGGCCAGCTGCAGTTTGTTCTGCACCTGCACCTGGGCGATGTCCGGGTTGGTGCCCTGCTCGAAGGTCACGATGATGGTCATGCTGCCGTCGGAATTGCTCTCCGCGGACATGTAGCGGAAGCCGTCGAGGCCGCTGAGCTGCTGCTCGATGACCTGCACCACGGTGTCCTGCACGGTCTGCGCGGAGGCGCCGGGGTAGCTGACCTGGATGGCCACCGCCGGGGCGGCGATGTTCGGGTACTGGCTGATCGGCATTTTCACCAGCGACAACGCGCCGGCGAGCATGGCGACGATCGCCAGCACCCAGGCGAAGATCGGCCGGTCAATGAAAAAACGGGACATGTACGGCTTGCTCCTTAGTTGGCGACGGCGTCGGTCTTCGGAGCGAACTCGGCGACCAGTCTGACGTTGCTGGCCGCCACCGGCTTGACGGTGATGCCGCTGCGCACCCGCTGCGTGCCTTCGGTGACCACCCGTTCGCCATCGGCGACGCCCTTGCCGATCAGCCAGGCATTGCCGACGGTGCGCAATGTCTCGACTTCGCGCCGCTCGACGCTGTCGTCCGGCTTGACCACCCAGACGCTGGGCACGCCGCGCGCATCGCGACTGACCGCCTGCTGCGGCACGAGGATGGCGTCCTGCTGGGTGCCTTCCTTGAGCAGCGCATGCACGAACATGCCGGGCAGCAGCTTGCGGTCCGGGTTGGGAAATTCGGCGCGCAACGTCACCGAGCCGGTGGTCGGGTCGACGCTCACCTCGGAGAACTTCAGGGTACCGGGCAACGGATAGGCGCTGCCGTCGTCCAGGGTCAGGCTGACCTCGGCCTGGTTGTCACCGGAACTCTGCAGGCGGCCGGATTCCAGCGCGCGGCGCAGGCCGAGCAGCTTGGTGATCGGCTGGTTGACGTCCACGTAGATCGGATCGAGCTGGGTCACGGTGGCCAGTTCCTGGGCCTGGCCGTTGGTGACCAGCGCCCCCTCGGTCACCGCCGAGCGGCCGATGCGCCCGGAGATCGGCGCCAGCACCTTGGTGTACTGCACGTCGATGCGTGCCACCTGCACTTCCGCCTGCGCCTGCTTCCAGGCGGCCTGGGCGTCGTCGTACTGCTGCTGGCTGACCGCATTGGTCTTCAGCAGACGCTCGTAGCGGCGGGCCAGGTTCTCGGCGGTGGTCAGGTTGGCTTCGGCGCGGGCCAGGCGCGCCTCGTAGGTGCGCGGATCGATCTGGTACAGCTGCTGGCCTTTCTTCACCTCCGAGCCCTCGGTGAACAGGCGCTGCTGGAGGATGCCGGAAACCTGCGGGCGCACCTCGGCGACCCGGTAGGCGCTGGTGCGACCCGGCAGGTCGGTGGTCAGCGTCAGCGGCTGCGCCTGCACGGTGTAGACGCCGACCTCGGGCACCGGCGCCGCGGCCTGTTCCGCCGTCTTTTCGCCACAGCCGGCCAGCAGGAGCAGCACCGCCAGTGGCGCCAGCCGAACCTCACGCAATGTTTTTCTCGGGTGTTTCACGTTGTTCTTCTCCTTGAAGCGTCGCAAGACATGTATCGCATGGCGGGCGAGTGTACCATTGTGCGATTCAGCTTAATGAGAAAAAACCGTGAACGAATTTGTCCGCGCTCGGTCAGCGATACGCAACGCGGTATGCCGCCTAGCCTCGGCGGCGGCACTGCTGGAGAATGCGGGCGGTGTTCAGTGCGAAGGGAGAAACCGATGACGCAGACAGACCAGGGCAGCGATGCCGCCAAGCAGGCCGGCATTCAGGTCATCGCCCGCGCGGCGGCGGTCATGCGCGCGCTCGGCAGCCACCCACAGGGCCTGAGCCTCGCAGCCATCGCCCAGCTCGTCGATCTGCCGCGCTCGACCGTGCAGCGCATCATCGGCGCGCTGGAAGCGGAGCATCTGGCCGAAACCATCGGCCCAGGCGGCGGCTTCCGTCTCGGTCCGGCGCTCGGCCAGCTGATCAGCCAGACCCAGACCGACATCATTTCGCTGGTCAAACCGCAGATGCTCGCGCTGTCCGAGCAGCTGCAGGAGTCGGTGTGCGTGAGCACGCTGGTTGGCGACAAATCCTATGTGGTGGATCGCGTGGTCGCCGAGCGCGAATTGCGCGTGGTCTTCCCCATCGGCATCAACGCCCCCGCCTACACCACGGCCAGCGGCAAGGCGCTGCTGGCTGCGCTGCCCGATGACAGCCTCGCGCAGCTGCTGCCGGACCCGCTGCCCAAGGTCACGCCGGCCACGCCGGAGCGCGCCGCGCTACTGGAGCAACTGGCGCGGATTCGCGCCGGCACGCTGGCCGAAGAACACGACGAACTCATCGAAGGCATGAGCTCGTTCGCCGTGGTGCTGGATACCTACCTGGGGCGCTACGCCATCGCGGTCGTCGCGCCATCGGCGCGCGCGGCAACGCGCAGCGCGACCTTTCAGCAGGCACTGCGAGCCTGCAAGCAGACCGTCGAGCGGGCGATCGGACGCGCGACCGCTCAGGCCTGAGCGTCAGCCGAGCGCGGCAGCAGCCAGGCGCGAAACGCCTCCAGCGCCGGCAACACCGAGTTGCGCGGCGGATAGACCAGGCAGTAGGTGCGCTGGCTCGGGATAGGCGCGCCGATGGCGAGCAAATGCCCCTGCTGCAGTTCGTCTTCGACCAGCAGGCCCGGCACCAGCCCGACGCCAATGCCGGCGCGCACCGCCTGGATCAGGTGCGAGGTCAGCTCGAAGTTCGGCCCGCCGTGCATCCGCTGCGGGTCCAGACCGTTCTCGGCGAACCACTGCGCCCACAGCGGCGGATGGCTGGCCACCTGAAGCAGCGTCTGCTCGGCGATGGCTTCCGCTGTCGCCGGCACGCCCGCGGCGAAAATCGCCGGGCTGGCGACCACCACCATCGATTCCTCCAGCAACGGATGCACCACCAGGCCCGGCTGCTCGGGATTGCCGACGCAGATCGCCGCATCGATGTCTTCGGCATCGAAATCCACCGGCTGGATGCGTGAATGGATATGCACCTGCACGCCGGGGTTGGCGGCATAGAAGGTGTTCAGCCGCGGCAGCAGCCACTTTGAACCGAAGGTCGGCAGCAGTGCCAGGCGCAGCGTGCCGACCCCGGAACCATAGGCCACCGCCTGCAGCGTCGCGTTGCGGATCTGCGCCAGCGCGCCGGCCAGCTCGCGACGATACAGCCGGCCGGCATCGGTCAGCACGATGTTGCGCCCCTCGCGGCGGAACAGGCTGACGCCCAGCAGCGCTTCGAGCGCCTGCACCTGGCGGCTTACCGCGCTCTGGGTCAGCGACAGTTCCTGTGCGGCGCGGGTATAGCTTTCATGTCGAGCCGCCGCCTCGAAAGCGAGCAACAGGGACATCGAGGGCGTCAGACGACGGTAATTCATTCAAGAAACTCATGGATTGGCGACTGAAAATACCTTTGTAGCATGTCACCTCAATGGCGAAAATTCGGCCATTCGATAAAAAGCGCCGACCCGCTGCGTCGCGTCGCGCGCCAGATGAGTGAGAACCGTCGACCATGATTGCCCGCCTCCCCACCAGCGCGCCCGCCGCACCCTATATCGCCTTCCTCGACGCCCTGCGCGCGGCCGGCTTTCGCGGCGAGATCGCCCAGGACCACGCCAGCCGCACCGTGCTGGCGACCGACAACTCGATCTACCAGCGCTTTCCGCAGTCGGCGGTGTTTCCGCTGGATGCGCGGGACGTGGAGACGCTGACCCGCGTGGTCGCCGAACCGGCGCATCGCAGCGTGCGCCTGTCGCCGCGCGGCGGTGGCACGGGCACCAACGGCCAGTCGCTGACCGACGGCGTGGTCGTCGACCTGTCGCGGCACATGAACCGGATTCTGGAGATCAACGTCGCCGAGCGCTGGGTGCGCGTGCAGAGCGGCGTGGTCAAGGATCAGCTGAATGCCGCGCTCAAGCCGCACGGGCTGTTCTTCGCCCCCGAGCTATCGACCTCTAACCGCGCCACCATCGGCGGCATGATCAACACCGACGCCAGCGGCCAGGGCAGCTGCACCTATGGCAAGACGCGCGACCACGTGCTCGAACTGGACAGCGTGCTGCTCGGCGGCGAACGCCTGCACACCGCCGCACTAGACGATACAGCGCTGGCCGGGCAACTGGCGCGGCAGGATCGCATCGGCGAGGTCTACCGCTGCGCCGAGGGCATCCAGCGCGAGAAAGCCGCGCTGATCGAAGCGCGCTTTCCCAAGCTGAACCGCTGCCTGACGGGTTACGACCTGGCGCACCTGCGCGAGGCGGACGGCCGCTTCAACCTCAACAGCGTGCTGTGCGGCGCCGAGGGCTCGCTGGGTTTCATCGTCGAGGCCAAGCTCAACGTGCTGCCGATCCCCAGGCATTCGGTACTGGTGAACATCCGCTATGCGGGCTTCATGGATGCGCTACGCGACGCGCGCAGCCTGCTCGCGCTCAGACCGCTGTCAATCGAGACGGTGGATTCCAAGGTGCTCATGCTGGCCATGCAGGACATCGTCTGGCACGGCGTCGCCGACTATTTTCCGCAGGATGCGCAACAGCCGACGCTGGGCATCAACCTGGTGGAATTCTCCGGCGATGATCCGGCCGAGCTGGACGCACGGGTCGCCGCCTTCGTCGAACACCTGCAGCGCGACACTCAGGTGCAGCGTCTGGGCCATACGCTGGCCGTGGGCCAGGCGGCGGTCGGACGCATCTACGCAATGCGCAAGCGCGCGGTCGGCCTGCTGGGTAATGTGGAAGGCGAAGTGCGTCCGCAGCCCTTCGTGGAGGACACCGCCGTACCGCCGGAGAACCTGGCCGAGTTCATCGCCGAATTCCGCGCCCTGCTCGACGGCCACGGCTTGGCCTACGGCATGTTCGGCCACGTCGATGCTGGCGTGCTGCACGTCCGTCCGGCGCTGGACATGAAAGACCCGGCACAGGCGGCGATGGTGCGGCCAATCTCCGATGCGGTGGCCGAACTCACCCAGCGTCACGGCGGCCTCCTCTGGGGCGAGCACGGCAAGGGCGTGCGTTCGGAATACGCGCCGGCCTTCTTCGGCGAACTCTACCCCTCGCTGCAGGCGCTCAAGAGCGCGTTCGACCCATTCAACCAGCTCAACCCGGGCAAGATCGCCACGCCGCTGGAAAGCCCCGAGGCGCTGCTGAAGATCGACGAGGTGCCCTTGCGCGGTGAGCTGGACCGACAGATCGACGAGCGCGTCTGGCAGAGCTACGGCACCGCCATGCACTGCAACGGCAACGGCGCCTGCTACAACTTCGACCCGGACGACGCCATGTGCCCGTCCTGGAAGGCCACCCGCGAGCGCGTGCACTCGCCAAAAGGGCGCGCCTCGTTGCTGCGCGAGTGGCTGCGCCTGCAGCAACAGGCCGGCGTCGACGTGCTCGCCCCGGCAGCACGCGGCCCGCTGAACTTCCTGCGCGCGCTGCCCGAACGCTGGCGCAACTCGCGCAGTGCCGAGGCGGACTTCTCCCATCAGGTCTACGACGCCATGGCGGGCTGCCTGGCGTGCAAGTCGTGCGCCGGCCAGTGCCCGGTGAAGGTCAACGTGCCGGAGTTTCGTTCGCGCTTCCTGGAGCTGTACCACCAGCGCTACCTGCGCCCGCTGCGCGACTACCTGATTGGCTCGCTGGAGTTCAGCCTGCCGCTGTTCGCCCGCGTCCCCCGCCTGTACAACGCCATCATGGCCGCGCCCTGGGTCGACAGGTTGCTGGCCGAGCGCATCGGCATGGTCGACAGCCCGTTGCTCAGCGATTTCGACTTCGATGAGGCCTGCCGGCGCTGGGACGTCGCAACGGCAACGCCAGCACTTTTGGCCACGCTCGAGCCGGCGCAGCGCCAGCGCAGCCTGATCCTGGTGCAGGACGCCTTCACCCGCTATTTCGAGACGCCGCTGCTGGCCGCTTTCATCGAACTGGCCAGCCGGTTGGGCTTCAAGGTGTTCCTTGCGCCCTACTCGGCCAACGGCAAGCCGCTGCACGTGCAGGGTTTTCTCGGCGCCTTCGCCCGCGCCGCCCGACGCAACGCCCGGCGCTTGCAGGAGCTGGCAGCCTTCGACATTCCGCTGGTCGGTCTGGACCCGGCGATGACCCTGGTCTATCGCCAGGAGTACGCCAAGATCCCCGGCCTGCAGTGCCCGGAGGTCCTACTGACCCAGGAGTGGCTGGCGCGCGCGCTGCCCGAGCGCACGGCCACGGCGGACGCGACGCCGCCGGCGAGCTACCGGCTAATGGCGCACTGCACCGAGAAGACCAACGCGGCACCGAGCACGGCGTTGTGGAACCAGGTGTTCGAACGCGCCGGCCTGACCCTGGCGACCCAGGCCACCGGCTGCTGCGGCATGTCCGGCACCTATGGCCACGAGGCGCGCAACCTGGCGACTTCGAAGGCGATCTTCGCGCAATCCTGGGCGCCGGCGCTGGCCGTGGACAGCCAGGCCGAGCCGCTGGCGACCGGCTACTCCTGCCGCAGCCAGACCTCGCGCCTGCACACCCACAAGTTGCGCCATCCGATCCAGGCGCTGCTCGACCATTACCGGGCCGGCGCATCGGCCGGCTGACCTGCCCTCCCGCCGCTGACGGTCCGAAGCGTTACCTGCCGTCTGCGGCTGCACCGCGCCCCTTCAGGGCTCCTGCGGCATGCCGCATAATTAGCCGAAACCTGATGGCAAGACGCCCGACCGATCTTCTCGATCCTGCCGAAAGGCGCCAATCAGGACTGCCACTCAACAACGCCCTGTCGGAGCAAACTCCCAGGCTTGCGTTAAAGGATGCATGAAGTGATTTCCCCCTCAACACCCGAAGCTGCGGGACTTTCCGTGTCTCGCCGCTTCTCCGTCGCGCCGATGATGGACTGGACGGATCGTCACTGCCGTTACTTCCTGCGCCAGTTGTCGCGTCACGCCCTGCTCTATACCGAGATGGTCACCACCGGCGCGCTGATTCACGGTGACGCCGCGCGCTACCTGCGATACGACACGTGCGAGCACCCGCTGGCGCTGCAGCTGGGCGGCAGCGTTCCGGCGGAACTGGCGGTATGCGCGAAGATGGCCGAGGCCGCGGGCTACGACGAGGTCAATCTGAACGTCGGCTGTCCCAGCGATCGCGTGCAGAACAACATGATCGGCGCCTGCCTGATGGGCCATCCGGCGCTGGTGGCAGATTGCGTGAAGGCCATGCGCGACAGCGTCGGCCTTGAGGTGACGGTCAAGCACCGGATCGGTATCAACGGCCGCGACAGCTATGCCGAACTGTGCGATTTCGTCGGTCAGGTGCGCGACGCTGGCTGCCGCAGTTTCACCGTACACGCGCGCATCGCCATCCTCGAAGGGCTTTCGCCGAAGGAGAATCGTGAGGTGCCGCCGCTGCGCTATGACGTGGCCGCACAGCTGAAACGGGACTTTCCCGATCTGGAAATCATCCTCAACGGCGGAATCAAGACGCTCGACGAGTGCGAAGCGCATCTGCACACCTTCGATGGCGTCATGCTTGGGCGCGAGGCGTACCACAACCCCTATCTGCTGGCTCAGGTGGACCAGCGGCTGTTCGGCAGCAGCGCGTCGGTCATCAGCCGCGCGCAGGCGTTGCGTGCCATGCGCCCGTACATAGAACAGCACCTGGCGAGCGGCGGCACGATGCATCATGTGACCCGCCACGTACTCGGGCTGGGCTCGGGCTTTCCCGGTGCGCGGCGCTTTCGCCAGATGCTCTCTGCGGATATCCACAAGGCCACCGACCCGCTCGCGCTGTTCGACCAGGCTGCCGCCCTGCTTGACGGACATTGATCGCCGCCCGAGGGAACGCTGCCTTACCAGCCCCATCAAAGCACGCGTACCCGTGACTATCGGCCCGTTGTAGCGGGCTGGTGCGCTCGGGTAAGGTCATGCTCATTCACTGGACGGAGCCTCCCCTTTCATGACTTCCAAGCTGGAACAACTCAAGCAGTTCACCACTGTCGTCGCCGATACGGGCGACATCGACGCTATCGCCCGTCTGCAACCGGTGGACGCCACCACCAATCCGTCGCTGCTGCTCAAGGCCGCCGCGCTGCCGCGCTACGCCGAACATCTCAAGTCCGCAATGAGCCGCTGCCAGGGCGATGTGGGCCTGGCCTGCGATCTGTTCGCCGTCGCGGTGGGCGAGGAGATTCTCAAGCTGATTCCGGGGCGTATCTCCACTGAAGTGGATGCGCGCCTGTCCTTCGACAGCCAGGCGATGATCCAGCGCGCCGAGCGCCTGATCGGTCTCTACGAGCAGGCGGGAATCGGCCGCGAGCGCGTGCTGATCAAGATCGCCGCGACCTGGGAAGGCATCCGCGCAGCCGAGCAACTGGAGAAGGCCGGTATCCAGACCAATCTCACCCTGCTGTTCTCCTTCACCCAGGCTGTGGCTTGCGCCGAGGCCGGCGTATTCCTGATCTCGCCGTTCGTCGGTCGCATTTACGATTGGTACAAGAAACACGAAGGCCGCGACTACCAGGGCGCCGAGGACCCCGGCGTGCAATCGGTCAGCCGCATCTACGACTACTACAAGGCGCACGGTTACGAAACGGTGGTGATGGGCGCGAGCTTCCGCAACGTTGGCCAGATCGAGGCGCTGGCCGGCTGCGATCGACTCACCATCAGCCCCGAGCTGCTCGGCCAGCTCAGCGAGGCCAGCGGCACGCTGGAACGCCGCCTGGCGCCGGGACGTGGCAGCGAGCCGCGCATCAGCCTGGATGAAGCCAGCTTCCGCTGGGGCTTGAACGAGGATGCGATGGCGACCGAGAAGCTGGCCGAAGGTATCCGCCAGTTCGCCCGCGATCAGGAAAAACTCGAAGCCCTGCTCAGGGCGCTCGCCTGATCAGGAACGCTCCAACGCGGTGACGAGGTCACGGAAGGCCTCGCGGTTGGATTCGTTGAGGCTCATCAGGATGCGGTGAGCCTCCAGCACCTTGGCCTTCACCACCTCTTCCGACTGGTCCTGCGATGGCAGGTCCGCCAGGCATTCCGGGCACGGTAACGGCCGGTCGACGATATTGAACACCTGATCGAAGCCCATCGACTGCAGCAGACGGGTGATGTCCGGGTGGGTGGTCACCAGCGTCGGCAGCATGCCGACCTTCTGCCGCGACAGGATCGACAGCTTGGCCAGCAACCCCAGCGTGGTGCTGTCGATGCTGCGGCTTTCCGTCAGGTCGATGACGATGGTGGAAAAATTCAGCGCCGAGAAAATCCGGTCGATGGTGGCGTCCAGCGCCGAACACAGCGTCAGGCGGATTTCACCGATGAACTTGAGGACGAAGGTGCCGTCCATCTCGGCGAACTGGATCTTACCCGTACTCATGCAAGGTTCCTGCTCAACACCAGCAAGGCGATATCGTCAGGCATGTCCGCCAGTTCGGCCAGGCCGAAGACACGGCGCAGGCCATCCAGCGTGCCACCGGCGCCGCTGATCAATTCCGGCAACGCCGACTCTTTTTCTTTGAGTGTATCGCCTGGCAAAAGGTCCAGAATGCCGTCCGAGAGCAGCGTGAGGCTGAAGGTTTCCGGGAGTTTCAGCTCGAAATCCTGATAGGTAGCCTCGACGAACAGCCCTACCGGCAGACCGCGCCCCTCCAGGTAATGGGCAGCGCCGCCGGTGTACAGCACCGGCATCGGCAGATGCCCGCCGATACTGTAGTGCAGCACGTCGCGCTCGATGTCGATCACCCCGCCGAGCATGGTCACGTGCTTGCCCAGCTTGCAGTTGATCAACCCACGGTTGATGTGATCGAGCACTTCGGAGGGTTTGAATTCACGCAGCGTCCCGCTGCGCCGCGACTCGTAGAGCAGCCGCGTGGTCATGAACTTCAGCAGTACAGTGACGAATGCCGACGACGCACCGTGCCCCGAGACATCGGCGAGGTAGAAGCCGATCCGTCGCTCATCCACGCGGAAGTAATCGACGAAATCGCCGGACAGGTACAGCGACGGGATGATCTGGTGGGCGAAGTCGAAACCGTCGGCGCTCCAGGGCGTCACCGGCAGCATGTTCATCTGTACCTGACGACCGGCATCCTGGTCTTCCTGCAGCAGGTGCAAGCTGGCCTGCAGATCGCGGTTGGCGGATTCCAGCTGCTCGCGATAGCGACGGTTTTCCAGGCGCAGACGGGAACGATCCAGTGCGCGACGCACCGAATGCTCGAGCATCGCCAGGTCTTCCAGCGGCTTGATCAGATAGTCTGCGGCGCCCAGGCGCAATGCCTCGACCGCATCGCTCATGACACCGGCACCGGATACCACGATGACCGGCAGATCGGTCTGGCGCTCGCTGATCTGGCGAATCAGTTCGAGGCCGTCCATCTGCGGCATGCGCAGGTCGCAGATCACCAGATCGGGCTGCTCGGCCTCGAACAGTGCCATGCCTTCCTGACCGCTGCTGGCCTGCAGGACGCGGAAACCACTGTCATCCAGATAGGCTGCAAGGCTGGCCCGCACCACATCGTCGTCATCTATGATCAGTAGCGTCGCGCTTGGTTTATGCATGTTCCTACCAGGCGATTTACGCCAGGATGATGAGCCAGTGCGTGGAGCCCGCGCGGTGCGCGGCACGAGGGATGTTTTCAAGGCGCAGACGGTACTCCCATACGAACAGCGTTTCAAGCCAGGCACCCTGGACCGGCCGCAGGCGTCGATGCCACGATGATCGCTGGCTATAAGAACTTCGACAAATAGATGAAAAGGACAAGCACATGAGCCAGAAAGACCGGGACTACAGCGAGAAGCGCGACTTCATCCGCATGCCTGTCGAATGCACCGTGCGGTTGCTGGACGGCGAACGGCAGATTCAGGGCAAGTGTCTCGACCTGTCGAGTACCGGCATGCAGGTCGTGGCGGCGACCAGCCTGAATGCCGGCGACCGGCTACGCGTGCTGATCGCCTCGCAACATCCGACGCTCAAAGGACTGGACGCCGAAACCGAAGTGATACGGGTCGCCACACTGGAAGACGGCCAGCAAAGCCTGGGCCTGGCGATACTGGCGATGGCCTGACGGAGAGGCCGCGTCAGGCCTTATGCCGGATTCATTGATCCGGCGGCGGGGATCAGAAGTCGTCTTCGACCTGGCCGTCGAGCGTGCGGAATTCGCGGTTCTGCAGGTAGGCATTGCGGATGAACACGTACTTGTCGCCGGTGATCATCTTCTCCGCCGACAGCAGGCCAGCACGGGTGTCGACTACATCCACGCCGCGCGTGAGGTTGCGTGACGGCACATGATCCATGTACGGATACGGCTTGAGGAAAGCATCCGGCACCAGTCCTGCAGTGTCGCGCACGGTGCTCGGCCCGAGCAGCGGCAGCACCACGTACGGTCCATTGCCCAGCCCCCAGACACCCAGCGTCTGGCCGAAGTCTTCATCATTCTTCGGCAGCCCCATGCGCGTCGCCACGTCGAAGAAGCCCAGCACGCCGAAGGTGGTATTGAACAGAATGCGGCTGGTGTCGATGCCGGCATCGCGCACCTTGCCCTGCAAAAGGTCGTTGGTCAGCACCACCACATCGTCGAGGTTTCTGAAGACATTGCTGATGCCGTCTTCGAGAAAGGTCGGCGTCACCTTCTGGTAGCCCTGCGCCAGTGGTTTGAGGGTGTAGGTATCGAGCGTATCGTTGAAGCGGAACACCGCCCGGTTGACGCCCTCCCACGGGTCTTCCTCGGCAGCCTGCAGCGCCGGTACCGCCAGCGCTGCAGCGGCAACCAGAGCGACGTTGAAAAGCCCGAGGCACCGCGTGCCGAACTTGCGCATTGCAACTCTCCTGTTAGTCGGTGGCCGTGCCACCCTGCCGATCCAAGCGGCGAAGTATAGAACCATTCGCCGGCATTTCGGCAGCCTGCGGACGTGCGGAGGCTGCGCCGCCGCGGAGCATGGTGCAGACACAGACAAGCCAACGCGGCTGGTTTAACCTTCGTTCATCAGCACGGCTTGCCGCCGTGACGTTTCGCAACCATGAGAGGGAAGCAACATGCCGGCACATGATCTGCAGTCGCAGCTCGAAGAACTGCGTAGTCAACTGGCGCAGGACACCCCGCTGACCGAGGAGGAGCGCGCCTCGCTCCAAGCCATCGCCCTGGATATCGAAGCCCGCCTGGCCGATGACGGCGAGGCCGAGTACACCGACTCGCTGGTGGACGGCGTCAACCTCGCCGTGGAGCGTTTCGAAGTCAGCCACCCGAGCATGGCCATCACTCTGCGCAATATCATGCAGAGTCTGGCCAACATGGGCATCTGAACGGGACGACCGGGCTTACTGCCGCACCAGCCGGCGGTTGTCCGGCGTGAACGCCTCGGTGCTGCGGTACGGGTTGATGTCCAGCCCACCGCGGCGCACGTAGCGGGCGTAAACCGTCAGCCTGCGCGGCTGCAATAGCCGCTGCAGATCGAGGAAGATGCGCTCGACGCACTGTTCGTGAAAGTCGGCGTGCTGGCGAAAGCTCACCAGATAGGCAAGCAGACTCTCCGGCAGCAGTGCCGGCCCGCTGTAATCCACCACCACGCTGCCCCAGTCCGGCTGGCCAGTCACCGGGCAGTTGGATTTGAGCAGATGGCTGTGCAGGCACTCCTCCACCTGGCGGCTCGCGTCACGGCGCAGCAGCTCCGGACGCGGTGCATCGTAATGCTCGATGGCGACGTCCAGCTCATCGACGCAGCGCCCCGGCAGCATCGCCACACCCTCTGCGGTCACTTCATCGAGGCCGCGCAGGCGAACCCCGACCAGCTTGCCGGCGGCGGCGGAAAGATCGCGCTGCATGACCTCCAGCAGCGCTTCCTGCGAGGCGAAGATCGACTGGTTGAGCGAGTTCAGATAGAGCTTGAACGACTTCGACTCGATGATATTCGGCGAATCGGCCGGGATAGCGAACTCGCCGATGGCCACCACCGGCTTGCCTGACGGCAGCAGCCAGGACAGCTCGTAGCAGTTCCAGATGTCCACGCCGCGATACGGCAGCGTCGCTGCACTCAGGCCCAGCTCGGCCCATTTCGGCGCGCGCGGGATGGGGAACAACTGCTCGGGGCTGTAAGTGGCAACGTAGGCGCTGGACTTGCCCAGCGGCGAATGTTCTGCGGGATGCTGCATGGCGGGAACCTGAACGAAAAACGCCGCAAAGTGTAAAGCCTTGCGGCGTTTTTTTCAGCGCGGCGCGGTGCCAGGCGATTACTGGCGCATGCCGCGCCCACTCTTGAGCAGGCGCACGCAGAACAGGTATAGCAGCACCGCCGCCACGGCCATGAAACTGATCGCCACTCCGATGCGAATATCCGACACGCCGAGAATGCCATAGCGGAACGCGTTGACCATGTGCAGGATCGGGTTGGCCAGCGACAGCGTCTGCCAGAACGGCGGCAGCAGGTGGATTGAGTAGAACACCCCGCCGAGGTAGGTCAGCGGCGTCAGCACGAATGTCGGGATAATCGAGATATCGTCGAAATTGCGCGCATATACTGCGTTGATAAAACCCCCAAGGGCGAAGATCGTCGCCGTCAGCACGATCACCAGCACCATGACGCCGGCGTGATGGACCTGCAGATCGGTGAAGAACATCGACAGCAGCGTGACGATCACCGCCACCGCCAGGCCGCGGGTGATGCCGCCCAGCGCGAAGCCGATGACGATGACCTGGGGCGACACCGGCGAGACCAGCAGTTCCTCAATGGAACGCTGGAACTTGGTGCTGAAGAAACTCGACACCACGTTGCTGTAGGAGTTGGTGATCACCGACATCATGATCAGCCCCGGCACGATGTAGTCCATGTAGCTGAACCCATCCATCTCGCCGATTCGCGCGCCGATCAGGCTGCCGAAGATGACGAAGTACAGCACCATGGTGATCGCCGGTGGTAGCAGCGTCTGCGGCCAGATGCGCGTGTAGCGGCGGATTTCGCGCTGCACGATGGTCTGCAGCGCGACCAGGTTGGGGCGCAACTCGGCACTCATGGGTTCACCTTCTGCAGATTGGTTTCCACCAGCGACACGAACAGCTCCTCCAGCCGGTTGGTCTTGTTGCGCAAGCTCAGCACCTCGATGCCCTGCGCGGCGAGCAGGCGGAACAGCTCGGTCACGCCCTGGCTCTTCTCCACCTGCACCTCCAGCGTGTGGTGATCGACCAGCCGCGACGGATAACTACCCAGCTCCGGCGGTACCAGCTGCGATTCCTTCAGGTCGAGCAGGAAGGTCTCCACGTGCAGCTGCTTGAGCAGTTCGCGCATGCTGGTGTTCTTGACGATGCGGCCGTGGTCGATGATGCCGATGTTGCGGCACAGCTGCTCGGCCTCTTCCAGATAGTGCGTGGTGAGAATGATGGTGATGCCCTCGCGATTCAGTTCGGTGAGGAACGACCACATCGAGCGGCGCAGCTCGATGTCCACGCCGGCCGTCGGCTCGTCGAGGATCAGCAGGCGCGGCTGGTGAATCAGCGCGCGAGCGATCATCAGCCGGCGCTTCATGCCGCCGGAGAGCATCCGCGAGGACACGTCGCGCTTGTCCCACAGCCCCAGCTGATGCAGGTACTTTTCGGCGCGTTCCCTGGCGATCTTCGCAGGAATGCCGTAGTAACCGGCCTGTGTGACGAGAATATCGAAGGCCTTCTCGAACTGGTTGAAGTTGAACTCCTGCGGCACCACGCCCAGGCAGCGCTTGAGCCCGGAAGGATCGCGATCCAGGTCGTGGCCGAACACGTTCACCGTACCGCTGCTCTTGTTCACCAGCGTGGAAAGAATGCCGATGGTGGTGGACTTGCCCGCGCCATTGGGGCCGAGCAAGGCGAAGAAATCGCCTTCGGCAACATCCAGGTCGATGCCCTTGAGGGCTTGGAAGCCGTTGCCATAGGTCTTGGTCAACTGCCGGATGGACAGAGCGTTATTCATATAAGAGGTGCACACAACGCCGAGGGATCATCCTAGATAAGGTCGCCGCGCCGTGATTGCAACCACCCATCGCCCGCCCGAGGTCCACCTGCCGGCAGAAGGCTTTCGCTGACCGGCCGTTTACGCGAGGATGGGCCGCCCCACCCAGACGGAACCGCTCATGCTGCGCACGCTCGTCCTTTCGCTGGCCCTGTGCCTGGCCGCTTCTGCCCAGGCTGACGGATTCATCACCCGCCTGCTGAACAAGCCGGTACCGGGCGGCGTCGCCGTGATCGCGCTGGGCGACGCCGCCCAGGCGCCGCAGGTCCGTTATCAGGACAAACCAACGCTGGTGCTCCGCGAGGAAGGCCAGCGCTGGATCGCCATCGTCGGCATCCCGCTGTCAGCCCCGCCCGGTGCGCAAGCGCTGGAGGTCGACGGTCAGCCTCGGACCTTCCAGATCTCCGGCCGCGAATACCGCGCGCAGCACATCACGCTGAAGAACAAGCGGCAGGTCAATCCGAACCCAGCCGATCTGGCGCGCATCGAACGCGAACTGGCCGAACAGAATCGCGCCTATGCCCGCTTCAGCCCGAACCAGCCAAGCAACCTGCTGTTCGACCATCCGGTGGATGGCCCGCTGTCTTCGCCGTTCGGCCTGCGCCGCTTCTTCAACGGCGAGGAACGCAATCCGCATTCTGGGCTGGATTTCGCCGCCCGAGCCGGCACCCCGGTGAAGGCTCCGGCAGCCGGCGAGGTGATCCTCACCGGCGATTACTTCTTCAACGGCCGAACGGTATTCGTCGATCACGGCCAGGGCCTGATCAGCATGTTTTGCCACCTCTCGGCGATCGACGTAAAGCTCGGCGACCGCCTGGAGCGCGGCGCCGTGCTCGGCAAGGTCGGCGCCACCGGCCGCGCCACCGGGCCGCACCTGCACTGGAACGTCAGCCTTAACGACACCCGCGTCGATCCCTCGATCTTCATCGGCGCGTTCAAACCCTGACCACAAGGAAAGCCACCATGCGCATCAGAGCCACGCAATCGAACCTGCTCATCATCGACATTCAGGAACGCCTGCTGCCGGCGATCCTCGACAGCGCGCTGATGATCGAAAACACCGCCTGGCTGCAGCAGATCGCGCAGCGTGTCGGCGTGCCGGTGCTGCTCACCGAGCAGTACAGCAAGGGCCTCGGCCCGACCGCCGCGGTTCTGCGCGAGGGCGTGCCGGATGCCGCGATTCTGGAGAAGATGGAATTTTCCAGCGCCGCCGACGGCGAACTGTTCAAAAGGCCCGGCGGCGAGCGCCAGCAGTTCGTGATCTGCGGCTGCGAGACCCACGTCTGCGTCATGCAGACCGTGCTCGACCTGCTGGAGCGCGGCAACCAGGTGTTCGTCGTCGAAGAAGCCGTCAGCTCGCGCCGCGCCTCGGACAAGGCGCTGGCGCTGACGCGCATGCGCCAGGCCGGCGCTCAGATCGTTTCGCGTGAGATGGTGGCGTTCGAGTGGATGGAGCGCGCCGGCACCGAACTGTTCAAATCGATCAGCCGCGAATTCATCCGCTGATCCCTTCTGTAGCGCACCGGCGGTCGGGAATTTGCTAAGGTCCCGCCGTTCGGGCGGCCGCGCAAGCCGCCCTTCTCTGCTGGAGCGCCCATGAAGGAAGAACTGACCATCGCCCTGGACTGGCTCGGCAACCATCCCGAGCTGCAAACCCTGGCGGCCTGTACCGCCCTGATCTTCGCCGCCTGGCTTTCCAACTGGATCGTCAAACGCATTCTGGTGCGCGGCCTCTACCGACTGCTGCGCCATGCCGGCGACCCGCAGCTGCAGGACTTCGGCGTCATCAAGCGGCTATCCAACATCGTCCCGGCGCTGGTGCTGTCGATCGGAGTGAATGCCGTGCCCGGCCTGCCGGAAGCGGCTGTGACGGTAGTACGCAACGTCTGCGGCGGCTTCATCGTGCTGACTATTGCGCTGGCGCTCGGCGCGGTACTGGACATCGTCAACCTGCTGTACCAGCGCCGCGCGGACGCCCGCATTCACCCGATCAAGGGCTATCTGCAGGTGGTGAAGATCGTCGTCTACGCGATCGCCACCATCCTCATCATCGCCACGCTGATCGACCGCTCACCGCTGATCCTGCTCTCCGGCCTCGGTGCGATGGCCGCAGTGCTGATGCTGATCTTCCAGGACACACTGCTGTCGCTGGTGGCCAGCGTGCAGATCACCTCCAACGACCTGATCCGTGTCGGTGACTGGGTGGAAATGCCGCAGCTCAACGCCGACGGCGACGTCATTGACATCGCCCTGCATACCGTGAAGGTGCAGAACTGGGACAAGACCATCACCAGCATCCCCACCAAGCGCTTCATCTCCGACTCGTTCAAGAACTGGCGCGGCATGCAGGAAAGCGGTGGCCGACGCATCAAGCGCAGCCTTTTCCTGGATCAGCAGAGCGTGCACTTCCTCGACGCCGAGGAGCGCAAGCGCCTGTATCGCTTCAGCCTGCTGGAGGACTACCTGGTCAACAAGCGCAAGGAGATCGACGAGTGGAACGCCAAACTTGCCGAGCGCGGCCAGGAACCGGTCAACACGCGCCGCGCCACCAACATCGGCACCTTTCGCGCCTATGTCGAACGCTACCTGCGTGCGCATCCGGGCGTGCACCAGAATATGACGTTGCTGGTGCGCCAGCTGAGCCCGACCGCGGACGGCCTGCCGCTGGAAATCTACTGTTTCACCAACACGGTGGTCTGGGCGCAGTACGAAGCGATCCAGTCGGACATCTTCGATCACCTGCTGGCAATCCTGCCGGAGTTCGGCCTGCGGGTGTTCCAGCATCCGAGTGGAAGCGATATGCGTGATTGGCGCCAGTCGCTGGAATCGCGCGACGCGCCGGCGCTGCAGCAGCCGGACGAACATCCGGCCGAAGTGGTGGGTTAATCGTAGGTTGGCGCTGAGGCACGAAACACTCAACACAGCCTTGAGCACTGCCCATTGCGTCGTCCCTGACGCCAGCGCCGCGAGCTGCCCCGAAACGCTCCGCGCCTCAGCGCCAACCTACGTCCGGAGCGGGTGATCCCGCTCCTAGCAGCCGTGAATCAGAAACTCATGTCGACGCGCGCCCAGTAGGTGCGCCCCGGCTCGTTGACCCGTGTAGTCGGATCGAGCCCGTAATCGGCGAAGCCCGCGCTGCCGGCCAGGTTGAGGTGCTCGCTGTAGTTCTTGTCCAGGAGGTTGTCGATGCCGGTGCTGAACTTGAAGTTCTTGTTCAGCCGATAGGCACCGTTGACCGCCAATACCCCGAAACCCGAACTCTCGTCGAAGTCCTTGCCGACCACCGTACCCTGGTTTTCGGCGACCCGGCCCTGCGAAGCCACCACACGCCAGAGACCACTGGTGCTCCAGTTGTCACGTTCGTAGGTCAGGCCCAGACGTCCTTCCAGCGGCGGGATCTGCGGCATGGCACGATCATCGCTGCGGTTCTTGCCCCAGGCGTAGGCCAGGCTGGCATCACCCTTCCAGTTGCTGGTGAAACGGTAGCTTGCACCCGCCTCGGCACCGGCGATGGTGGCGTCGATGTTGCTGACATCGGCGCGCATCATTCCCGGCATCACCCCAGGCACATAGCTGAACAGGATGTAGTCCTCGACCACTCCGGCGTAGGCGGATACCCAGGCCTCCAGCGGCCCCTTGGCGTACTGCAGACCGACGTCCAGCTGCGTGGTCTTTTCCGGACGCACGGAGTCGAACGGCTGCACGGTGCCGACCGGCCCCGGATTGGAGACGAACAGCTCCCAGTAGTCGGGGAAGCGCTGCGCGTGGCCAAGCCCGGCATACCAGGTGGCCGGCAGGCTGGTCAGCTCCTCCTCGTAACGCACGAAGCCGCTGTACAGCGTATCGCGGCGGGTTTCGCCGGCGGTGGGGTTAGCCCAGTCACGCTTGACCATCGGCATGCTGGACGGATCGTGGCTATTGAAAAATTCGCGCTGATCCTCGGCCTCGTGCAGATCTACCCGTACGCCACTGACCACCTTTTGAGTGTCGGTGATATCCCAGGTCAGCTCGCCAAACAGTCCATAACTGTGCAGCATCGCATCCGGTACCCACGGCAGAGCGCCGCTACCGGCCGCGAGCACCATTTGGTTAACGGCCTTGGTCGGATCCATCACCTTACGGTGTTCGCTGCGCTGCGCATCGACACCGGCCTTGAGCTCGACATCGGTCCACTGCCAGGTGCCGACCAGACGCCCACCGACGGTGCGACGATCGACCCGCGAAAGCGTCGGATTCGGCATCATTCCGCCCGGACTGCGCAGGCTGAAGTTGTCCATGATGTGATCGGCGTAGTTGTAGTAGACCTGCGCCTCCAGCCCGTAGAACGTTTCGCCGATATCGGTCTTCTTGAAGCGCAGCCCCAGGCTTTCGCGCTGGAACTGGCTGCCGTCCATGCCGCGTCCGGCATAGCGCGCATAGCCGTCGCCGCGCCCGGCGGTCAGTTCAACGAGCGTGTCGGCATCCGGCGTCCAGCCCAGCGCGACATCGGTGTTCCACTTGTCGTAGCGCGACGGCACGGTGTCGCCGTTGCCATCCTCGTAATCGTCGGCCTGAGAGCTGTTGGCCATCAGCCGCGCGTAGCCCTGCTCGCTGCCCGCCGCGGCATCGATATTGCGGTCGAAGCGGCCGTTGGAGCCGGTCAGCAGGCTGGCGTTGATGCGATAGTCCGGTTCGCTGAACTGCTCCGGCTCACGCTCGAACAGGATCGTTGCCGCCGAAGCCCCCGGGCCCCAGAGCACGCTCTGCGGTCCTTTGATGACGGTCAGCTTGTCGAAGGTATCCGGACTGATGTACGAACTCGGCGAGTCCATGCGATTCGGGCATGCACCCAACATCTCCCCGCCGTTGCTCAGCAGTTTCAGCCGCGAGCCGAACATGCCGCGAAACACCGGATCGCCGTTCACCCCGCCATTACGCACCGCAGAAAAGCCCGGGATGGTCTTGAGATAATCGCCGGCGTCGCTGGCCGGAACCGGCTGGCGCGGAATCTTCGGATCGGTGACCACGGTCAGCGGCGACTGCTGGGCGACGCCAGTGATGACCATCGGCGCCAGCTCGACCGAGTCGGCCGCCTCGGTGTGGTGCGAGTGATCCATCGGTTCGGCGGCCAGTGCGGCACCGCTGAGCAGGCTTAGCAATGTGGCGTGCGCCAGTTGCCAGCGGCGGCGCGATGGATGAAACGAAAAATCAACAGACAGGCGCGAGCGCGCCGCACAGCCAATAGTGTTACTGGACATAGTTCTTTCCACATCTGCATTTTTGAATAGCCGCATGTTGGCGGCCTTGAACATTCAACTCGGCAGATATGGCGGGGCACGCGGATGGCCGCTGCTGCGGCGCTCGGCAGACAGCAGCGGCGCCTGCGGCAGGGCGTGGAAATAGGCAGGACGATGCAGCGGCAGCGCCAGGTCGACGGACAGGCTCAGCGGCGGATTGAGCGTGAGCAGTTCGCAGTAGCCACACAGCTCCAAGGCCGTCAGCCAGGCCGGACCGTCACTGGCAAGCGCTCGATGGTGCGCGACCGCCTTGGCCGGCGCGCCCTCCTCGGCGTGCTCATGCGCCGCGTGGTGATGCTCGCCCATGACCGCCGGTTCCGGCGGTGATACCTGGAGCGCGGAATACAGCGGGCCGACATGAATCATCAGCATGGCAAACAGGCCAAGCCAAATACTCAATGTCGAAAGCCCTTTGCGCGTCACCGACGAATCCCTTGCTCGAACAACCTGATTGACCGCCCAAGGCGGGTGCGGCGGGATGATCGCATGTCATCGCACCGAAGTGGTGCGGCATGACGCCGCAGAATTACATAGCAAACGAACAGCTATTAATTTCCATAAGACAGAATCCTGTTGCTGAAATTGAGATTAATTGGTGGTTTCTGCCATTTTCAAAAGCATTGTTGCAATCCGCTCATATAAAACCATAACGTTGGCGTCATGAACGACTGCAGCGGCAGGTGAATCGCTTCCCTGCCTGCGCCAACAACAGGGAAACGCCATGACCATGCTCAAGAATCCGTCGACGAAATATCGCGCCTTTCCGACCCTCGCCATGCCGGACCGCACCTGGCCGTCGAAGACCATTACCCAGGCACCGATCTGGCTGAGCTCCGATCTGCGCGATGGCAACCAGTCGCTGATCGAGCCGATGGACGCGGCGAAGAAGATGCGTTTCTTCAAGACGCTGGTCGCGGTAGGCCTCAAGGAAATCGAGGTGGGCTTCCCCTCCGCCTCGCAGACTGATTTCGACTTCGTGCGCGAGCTGATCGAGGGCGGTCATATTCCCGACGACGTGACCATCCAGGTGCTGACGCAGGCCCGCGAAGACCTGATTACCCGCACATTCGAGTCGCTCAAGGGCGCCAAGCAGGCCATCGTTCACTACTACAACGCCACCGCGCCGAGCTTCCGCCGCATCGTCTTCAACCAGGACAAGGCCGGGGTGATCCAAATCGCCGTGAACGCCGGCCGCATCATCAAGCGCCTCGCCGAGCAGAACCCCGAGACCGCCTGGCGCTTCGAGTATTCGCCGGAGATCTTCAGCTCCACCGAGCCGGAGTTCGCCGTCGAGGTGTGCAACGCGGTGGTCGAGGTGTTCCAGCCGACCCCGGCGAACAAGCTCATTCTCAACCTGCCGGCCACGGTCGAGGCGGCCACGCCCAACGTCTATGCCGATCAGATCGAGCACTTCTGTCGAAACATCGCGCGTCGCGACAGCGTACTGGTCAGCCTGCACACCCACAACGACCGCGGTACCGGCGTGGCGGCGACCGAGCTGGGCCTTATGGCCGGCGCCGACCGGGTCGAAGGCTGCCTGTTCGGTAACGGCGAGCGCACCGGCAACGTCGACCTCGTCACCGTGGCGCTGAACCTCTACACCCAGGGCGTCGATCCGCAGCTGGACTTCTCCGACATCGATGTCGTGCGCAAGGTGGTCGAGGAATGCAACCAGCTGCCGGTACACCCGCGCCATCCCTACGTCGGCGATCTGGTCCACACCGCGTTTTCCGGCTCCCACCAGGACGCGATCCGCAAGGGCTTCTCCCAACAGGACCCAAACGGCATCTGGGAAGTACCTTACCTGCCGATCGACCCGGCCGACATCGGCCGCAGTTACGAGGCGGTAATTCGCGTCAACAGCCAGTCCGGCAAGGGTGGCATCACCTTCCTGCTCGAGCAGGAATACGGCATCAGCCTGCCGCGGCGCATGCAGATCGAGTTCAGCCAGGTGGTGCAGAAGGAAACCGATCGCCTGGGTCTGGAAATGAGCGCCAAGCAGATCTATGCGCTGCTGGAAGCCGAGTATCTGCAGGCAACCGCGCCGTACGCACTCAAGGGCCACCGGCTGCAAGAGGAGAACGGTACCAGCGCGCTGGATGTCGAAGTGCTCGCCGATAACCAGTCGCAGCACTGGCGCGGCATTGGCAAGGGCCCGCTGGAGGCGCTGGTCGCCGCCTTGCCAGTCAAGCTGGAGATCATGGACTACCACGAGCACGCCATCGGCGCCGGCAGCAACGCCAGGGCCGCGGCCTACATCGAGGTGCGCCTGGATGGCGAGCGCCCGCTGCATGGCATCGGTATCGACGAAAACATCACCACGGCGAGCATCCGCGCGCTGTTCAGCGCCCTGAACCGCGCCTTGCGTGAAGCCGGGACGAAGGCGGCCTGAAGCGAAACCGCAAGATCGCAAGGGATGCCAAGGCATCCCTTTTTTTATCGCTGCTACAGCATCCGTCAGCAACCACGGCCACGCACGGGCGGTCTACCCTGTTCACCACCCCGCGCCCTCTCACGCACCAGGAGCTCTCCATGATCGATGCACAGGGCTATGCCGCCCAGAACGCTAACAGCCCGCTCGCACCTTACCGCTTCCAGCGCCGCTCGCCGGGCGAACACGATGTCGAGATCGAGATCCTGTTCTGCGGCGTGTGCCACTCCGACCTGCACACCGCGCGCAACGAATGGAACAACACGCTCTATCCCTCCGTGCCCGGGCACGAGATCGTCGGCCGCGTCAGTGCTGTCGGCTCGGCGGTGAGCACCTTCAAGGTCGGCGACCTCGCCGGGGTCGGCTGCCTGGTCGACAGCTGCCGCAACTGCCCCTCCTGCGGCGAAGGATTGGAGCAGTACTGCGAAAACGGCTTTGTTGGTACCTACAACGGTCCGGCGTTCGGCGGCGGCGAGAACACCTTGGGCGGCTATTCGGACCGTATCGTAGTGGATGAGAAATACGTGCTGCGCATCCGCCACACCGACAACCTGGCCGCCGTCGCGCCGCTGCTGTGCGCCGGTATCACCACCTACTCGCCGCTTCGCCAATGGAAAGTCGGCCCGGGACAGAAGGTCGGCGTGGTCGGCCTCGGCGGGCTCGGTCACATGGCGGTGAAGATCGCCAACGCCATGGGCGCGAAGGTGGTGCTGTTCACCACCTCGCCGGACAAGAAGGACGATGCCCTGCGCCTGGGCGCCTCGGAAGTGGTGGTGTCGAAGAACAAGGACGAGATGGCCGCACACGCCAACAGCTTCGACTTCATTCTCAACACCGTCGCCGCGCCGCATAACCTCGATGCCTTCGTCAACCTGCTCAAACGCGACGCCACCATGACACTGGTTGGCGCGCCGGCCTCGCCACATCCTTCACCCAGCGTGTTCGGGCTGATCTTCAAGCGTCGGCGCATCGCCGGCTCGCTCATCGGCGGCATCGCCGAGACGCAGGAAATGCTGGATTTCTGCGCCGAGCACGGCATCGTCGCGGATATCGAGATGATCCGCATGCAGGACATTAACCAGGCCTACGAGCGCATGCTCAAGAGCGATGTGAAGTACCGCTTCGTGATCGACATGTCGACACTCACCGCAGCCTGAGCGGACAACGCCTGCCCCCGCTCTCCGAACGAGGGCGGGACAGCCCGCCGTTCGTCGAAAAAATACACAACCTTTTGTTTTTATTGACCTTTCCTTCAGCGCAGAAGGCTAATATGCCGCGCCGCATGGATGCGTTACTCGTTCGGTTGTCGAGAATGCCATGCGCCGCTTCAGTCTTCTGCTGCTCCTTGTTTTCTGCGGTGCCGCCGCCCATGCCGACGCTCCGCGCACCTTTCGCGAAGCGAAAAAGCTAGCCTGGCGAATCCACGCCGAGCGCCCGGTGGATTTCTACTGCGGCTGCCGCTACCGCGGCAATCGCATCGACCTGGCCAGCTGCGGCTATATACCGCGCAAACAGCCACAGCGCGCCGCTCGTGTGGAATGGGAGCACATCGTCCCCGCCTGGGTGATTGGCCATCAGCGGCGCTGCTGGCAGCAGGGCGGACGCAAGCATTGCGCTGCCAACGACCCGGTATTCAGCCGAGCCGAGGCGGACCTGCACAACCTGGTTCCGGTGGTTGGCGAGGTCAACGGCGACCGCAGCAATTTCGGTTTCGGCATGCTTCCCGCCCGGCCTGGGCAGTACGGCGCATGCCCAATGGTGGTGGATTTCAAGCAGCGCACGGCGATGCCGCCCGAACGCAGTCGCGGCGCTATTGCCCGCACCTACCTGTACATGAGCGAGCGTTACCAGCTCCGCCTGTCCCGCCAGGACCGGCGGCTCTACGAGCTGTGGGATCGCCGCTACCCAGTCAGTGAATGGGAACGCTGGCGCAACCAACGCGTCGCCTGCGCGCAGGGCAATGCCAACCGGCATGTCGGGACCGTCAATCTGCAGCGCTGCACCGGCGACTTCGCCAGTCGCTGAGGCAGCCGGGCGGCTTGTCGCCGTTCATCGGCAGCGGCATGCTGTGGGCATCGATACCATCGCCAGGACGCCATGCAGAACAACACGCTCTACGTCACCCTCGGTCTGATCGTGCTGCTGGCGCTCATCCTGTCCGGCATCCAACCTTATGACCGAGCGACCTGGCTGCTGGAAGTCAGTCCGGTGCTGCTCGCCGCCCCCGTGCTGTTGGCGACCCATCATCGCTTCCCGCTCAGTCGCCTGCTCTACATTCTGGTCGCCTTCCATGCGCTGGTCCTGATCCTCGGCGGCGCCTACACCTACGCACGGGTTCCGCTCGGCTTCTGGGTCCAGGAGCTGTTCGATCTACAGCGCAATCCCTACGACAAACTTGGCCATTTCATGCAGGGGCTGGTGCCGATGCTGCTGACCCGCGAAATCCTGCTGCGGCAGCGCTACCTGACGCCTGGGGCGATGCTGAATTTCCTGGCGATCTGCGTGGCGCTGGCGATCAGTGCGTTCTACGAGTTGATCGAGTGGTGGGTAGCGTTGATCGCCGGTGGTGGTGCCACCGATTTCCTCGGTACCCAAGGCGATCCCTGGGACACGCAGTCGGACATGCTGCTGGCCTTGCTCGGCGCCAGCGCGGTGCTGCTCGGCATCGATCGTCTGCAGGACCGGCAGATCGCGGTGCTCGAGACGCATAACAAGCCCGAGGGCTGATCGCCATGCCCTACCGCCTCGGCGCCGACGCACTGCTGATCCTGCATCTGGGATTCGTGCTGTTTGCCCTGTTCGGCGGACTGCTGGTGGCGCGCTGGCGCGGCTTGCTGCCGATTCATCTGCCGGCGATGGGCTGGGCGATCTACGTCGAGCTGGCCGACCGCGGTTGCCCCCTTACCCACTGGGAACAGGCGCTACGCCAGCTGGCTGGCGAGACGGGCTACAGCGAAGGATTCATCGAACACTACGTGCTGCCGCTGCTTTATCCAGACTGGCTGACGCTGCCGGTGCAATACGTGTTGGCCGGCGTGGTGGTGATCATCAATGTGCTGGTTTACGCGTGGGTCTGGCAGCGCAGACGCCGGCCGCGCGCCGCATCCGCCGAGCACGCCCGCACGTTGCACGCTCCAGCCGAACAGCCTGCCGCCCGAGCGCAAAGAGCGCCTTGCTGGGCGCTCTACCGGATCGATGACAACGGCAACGAAGTGGAAATGCACCGTTTCAACGATTACCGCGCAGCCGAACAGGCGATGCATGACTACGAACAGCGCGGTCACAAGCAGGCCTATCTGCTGCGCGAGGTGCACTAGCGCCGCAGTTTACCTTCGCGGCGCCGCGTCAGAGCTGCAGCTCGAAGGCGTCGCCGTCGTGATAGGCCGGGAAGCGCTCACGGAACGCCGCCAGATCGCGCGCACGCAACGTGCAACGCAGAACGCCGTCGCGCTTGCCGGCATCGAGAAGGGCATCGCCCTTGAAATCCAGCACCTGGCTGTCACCACTATAGGCGTGCCCCTTGCCGTCCTCGCCGATACGGTTGACCGCAGCGACGAAACACAGATTCTCGATCGCACGCGCCGGCAGCAGACGGTTCCACGCATCACGGCGGGCAGCTGGCCAGTTGGCGGTGTAAAGCAGCAGGTCGGTACCGTGCGGGTCGCGACTCCAGACCGGAAAGCGCAGGTCGTAACAGATGAGCGGCCGCACCCGCCAACCGTTCAGCTCGAACACCGCCTGCCGGGCCCCCGCTGTGTAATGCTGATGTTCGCCAGCCATGCGAAACAGGTGGCGCTTGTCGTAATGCAGTATCTGGCCGTCAGGACGCGCCCAGAGTAGCCGGTTGCGATGGCTGCCATCGGCGGCCTCGACGATCAGGCTGCCGGTTACCACCGCATCGAGCCGTACCGCCTGTTCGCGCAGCCACGCGTAGGTCGGCCCCTCCTCCGGCTCGGCCAGCGCCGCCGCCTCCATCGAGAAACCGGTGGTGAACATCTCCGGAAGGATGACCAGATCGGCGCCGCGGGCCTGTTCCAGCATGGTGGCGAAGCGCTCACGGTTGGCCGGCGCGTCGTGCCAGGCCAACGAAGTCTGGACCAGCGCCAGTTCGAGATCGGGCAGGTTGTTCAGATCGCGCATAGTCGTTCCGCCGCCTGACGCAGCGTCTCCTCTCGTTTGGCAAAGCAGAAGCGCACCAGCCGCAGCCCCTGCGGCGGCCGCTGGTAGAAGACCGAAATCGGAATGCTGGCCACCCCGTGCTCGCGGGTCAGCCACTGGGCCATCGCCACATCGTCGAGATCCGGGCGAATGGCCGAATAGTCGACCAGCTGAAAATAGGTACCCGCGGCCCGTTCGAAACGCAGGCGCGAGCCGGTCAGCAGATCGCAGAACAGATCACGCTTGGCTTGATAGAACGCCGGCAGCTCGATGACGTGCTCGGGGTGCTTGGCCATGAAATCGGCCAGCGCCCACTGCAACGGCGTCACCGCAGTGAAGCTGACGTACTGGTGCACCTTGCGTAACTCGTCCGTCAGCGCCGGCGGTGCGACCACGTAGCCGGTCTTCCAGCCGGTAACGTGGTAGGTCTTGCCGAACGAACTCACAACGAAGGCACGCTGATACAGTTCGTCATGGCGCAGCACGCTGGCGTGCTCACGACCATCGAACACCAGATGCTCGTAAACCTCATCACTAAGCAGGTAGATGTCACGCCCGCGAATCAGCTCGGCGAGGCGAGCCAGTTCGCTACTTTCGATCAGCGCGCCGCTGGGATTGTGCGGGGTATTCAGCACGATCATCCGGGTGCGCGACGTGAGCGCATCGGCAAGGCGCTGCCAGTCGATCCGGAAATCCGGCAGGGTCAGGGGCTGGTGGACGCACACACCGCCGGCCAGCTGCACGGCAGGCTCGTAGCTGTCGTAGCAGGGATCGAACACGATGACTTCGTCGCCGGCACGAACCACCGCCTGGATCGCGCAGAAGATCGCCTGGGTGGCCCCGGGACTGATGGTGATCTCGCGGTCGGCGCAGGCGTTTCGACCGTAGAGCGAACGCACTTTGGTCGCCACCTGCTCGCGCAAGGCCGGCAGGCCGGTCATTGGCGCGTACTGGTTGTGCCCGGCCATGACGTGCCGCGCCAGCGCTTCGCGCAGTGCCGGCGGACCGTCGAAATCCGGGAAGCCCTGCGACAGGTTGAGCGCCCCGGCTTCGGCCGCGAGCTGCGACATGGTGGTAAAGATGGTGGTGCCGACGTTCGGCAGTTTGCTGGTAATCATCGATACGAAACGCCAGGGCTCGGGGGCTTGGATTGAGACCGAGCATGCACGCCGCCGCCCGGTCCGTCCAGCCTCTGTCCCGGCGCTCGCCGCTAGCGCTTCTTGTCGCGACGCTTCTTCTCGGCCTTCTTGTGATGGCTCATCAAGCGGCGTTTCTTGTTGACCTGGCGATCGGTGAGGGTGTTCTTCTTGCCCTCGTACGGGTTCTCACCGCCCTTGTACTCGATGCGGATCGGCGTGCCGACCAGCTTCAGAACGCGTCGGTAGGTGTTCTCCAGATAACGCGAGTAGGACTTCGGCACCGCATCGACCTGATTGCCGTGGATCACGATCAGCGGCGGGTTGGCGCCGCCCAGGTGCGCATAGCGCAGCTTGATGCGGCGCCCGGCGACCATCGGCGGCTGGTGCTCGCGCACCGCGTCCTCGAGGATCTGCGTCAGGCGGCTGGTTGGCCAGCGAGTGACAGCCGAGGTGAACGACGCCTGCACCGACTTGTACAGGTGCCCGACCCCGGTGCCGTGCTTGGCCGAGATGAAATGGATATCGGCGAAGTCGACGAAAAACAACCGGCGCTCCAGCTCGGTCTTCACGTAGTCCTTTTCGCCCTGCTCCATGCCATCCCACTTGTTCAGCGCGATGACCAGCGCACGACCGGTTTCCAGCACGAAGCCGAGCAGGTTGAGATCGTGCTCGACGACGCCCTCACGGGCATCCATGACGAAGATCACCACGTTGGCGTCCTGGATCGCCTGCAGTGTCTTGACTACGGAGAACTTCTCCACTGCCTCGAAGATCTTGCCGCGCCGACGCACGCCGGCGGTATCGATCAGCGTGTACTTCTCGCCATCGCGTTCGAACGGAATGTAGATACTGTCGCGCGTTGTGCCAGCCTGGTCGTAAACGATGACCCGCTCTTCGCCGAGCATGCGGTTGACCAGCGTGGACTTACCAACGTTAGGCCGGCCGATGATAGCGATCTTGATGCCATCCTTCTCGCTAGGCCCGGGGATGCGCTTAGCCTCCTGCCCCTGCGCAACTTCCTCGGCAACCTCGTTTTCGACCGTCTCGCCCTCTTCGGCGTTGTCCTTGGGGAAGATACCCAGCGCCGCATCCAGCATGTGGCTGATGCCACGACCGTGCGCCGCCGCGATAGGCAGCGCATCGCCCAGCCCCAGCGGACTGAACTCGGCTCGCGCGAGATCAGGATCGACGGTATCGACCTTGTTCGCCACCAGGAAGCTGCGCTTGTTCCGCTTGCGCAGGTGCTCGGCAATCATCTGGTCGGCGGCAGTCAGCCCCGCGCGCGAGTCGACCATGAACAGCACCGCATCGGCCTCCTCGATCGCCTGCAACGACTGTTCGGCCATCTTCGCGTCGATGCCTTCCTCATCACCGGAAATGCCCCCGGTGTCGATCACGATGTAGGTGCGCCCCTGCCATTTGGCCTCGCCATACTGGCGATCGCGGGTCAGGCCGGCGTACTCGGCGACAATGGCGTCGCGGCTCTTGGTGAGCCGATTGAACAGGGTGGATTTGCCGACGTTCGGGCGCCCCACCAGAGCTATTACGGGAACCATGCGGCTCTCCATTGCGATATTTCAGAAAACACGAAGGCCGCTGCGAGGCAGCGGCCATAAATCGAGCGCTCCGCCGCGGCGGAGCGTCAGGGCAACTCAGGCGTATCAGTCGTCCCGGCGGATGGTCAATGCGACAAGCTTGCCGTCGTTGCTGAACACGTACAGCCAATCGCCCTCGACAACCGGACGCGCGCGCAGTCCGGAGCTGTCGATACGCTCACGGGCCACGAAACGCCCATCCACCTGGCTCAGCAGATGCAGATAGCCTTCGCGATCACCCACCACGACGTAACTGGAAAACACCGCCGGAGCCGAAAGCTGGCGGCGTGCCAGCGCATCGTTGCTCCACAAGGCCGTGGTGGAGCGCTCATCGACGCCTTCCACGGTGCCGCTGGCCAAGCTCAGATAAACGCTACCGTAGCCCAGCGCAACGCCGGAATAGGTGGAAGCATCGCGCTGCCACTGGATACGGCCGCTTTCGACATCCAGCGCCGCCGCACGCCCCTGATAGGTGGCGACGTACAGCGTGCCGCCGGACAGCAGCAGGCCACCGTCGATATCCACTACACGCTCCAGCTCGGAACGCCCTTGCGGGATTGCCACACGCTGCTCCCACACCGGCAGACCGCGGCGCGTATCCAACGCGATGACTTTGCCGTTGGACAGACCGGCGATCGCCAGCTGATTGGTCAGTACCGGTGCGCCGGTACCGCGCAGAGTGAGTACCGCTGGCGAGCCTTCGTAGCTCCAGCGCTGCGCGCCAGTGTCGATCTCCAGCGCGATCAGACGATCGTCCTGGGTCTGCACCAGCACGATATCGCCATTCACCGCGGGAGCAGCCAGCACCTCACTGCTGACCCGACTGCGCCAGCGCTCCTCGCCGCTGGCGACGTCCAGCGCGATCACCTCGCCACGCAGCGTGCCGACTAACACCAGGCCATAACCCGCACCGACAGCACCGGAAACCGGTACTTCGAGGTCGGTCTTCCAGTTGACCTTGCCGGTCAGGCGGTCCACGGAAACCACCAGCCCCTCGACGTCGGCAGCATAGATCTGCTCGCCGTATACTGCAGGCACCAGCAGGTTGTAGGTTTCGCCCTGGCCCTCACCAATCGAGCGGCTCCATTGCTTCTGTAGTTCGACCTCGGCTTCGAACTTGGTCAGCTCCGCAGGCTCCGGCTCTTTCGTGTCATTGCTGCTGCACCCGGCGGCCAATACGGCGAGGGTCAGCAACGCGGCAGTCTTCCAGCGCATCGGTTACGCCTCCCCTCGGGCCAGATCGTCCAGCTTCAGCTGCAGACCGCCGATTGCGGCATCCTGCGACAATGCCTGCTTGGCCTTGGTATAGGCAGCGTGCGCCTCGTCCACGCGGCCCAGCTGCACCAGCAGATCACCGCGCAGCTCCTCACGGCCGGCGGCGAAGGCCTTATCGGCCTCGCCTTCGAGCAGTTTGAGCGCATCTTCGGCCTTGTCCTGCGCCGCCAGCACACGTGCCAGCCGCTGACGCGCCAGCTCGCCAAGCGTTGCGTCGGCGGGTTTGTCGACAATCGCGCGCAATTCGGCAGCGGCTTCGTCCAGACGGCCGCCCTCGACCGCCACCTTGGCGACGAACAGGCTACCGTACTGAGCGTAATGAGTACCGGCGAAGTCCTGCTTCAGCTGATTGCCTAGGCGCGCTACTTCAGCGGCATCCGCCTTGCCGGACTCCAGCGCGGCCGTCAGCAGTTGCTGATAAAGGCCGGACGCGTTATATGCCTGGTTAAGCTGATGGTTCTGCCAGAACTGCCAGCCGAACACCAGCGCCACGGCGAGCGCACCCCCCGTGAGCAAAGGCTTGCCGTTGCGCTGCCACCAATCCTTGATTTGCGCCAGTTGTTCTTCGTCGGTACCCGAGGTCACGCTGTCACTCCTTTTATTCGCTTAGTCTCAGACCTGCTCGAGGCAGGCAGCCAGACGCTCGGGTAGAGCATCCCAGGCAATGCTTTGTTGTTCGCTGTCATCGCGCAGCGGCTTGCAACCTACCACGCGCCCGGCAAGTTCGTCCTCACCAAGAATTAGCGCGAAATGTGCGCCGCTCTTGTCGGCCTTCTTGAACTGACTCTTGAAGCTGCCGGAGCCGGCATTGACCAGCAAACGCAGACCGGGCAAGGCGTCGCGCAGACGCTCGGCCAGACCGAGTGCCGCCAGTTCCGCCGCTTCGCCGAATGCGCAGATGAACGCGTGCGGCGGCCGATTCAGCGTTGCAGGGACCAAGTCGAGGGTTTCCAGCAGCAGCACCAGGCGTTCGACGCCCATCGCGAAGCCAACTCCCGGGGTGGGCTTACCGCCGAACTGGCTGACCAGCCCATCGTATCGGCCGCCAGCACAAACCGTACCCTGCGCGCCAAGCTTGTCGGTCACCCACTCGAACACCGTGCGGCCGTAATAGTCGAGTCCACGCACCAGCTTCGGGTTGATTTCGTAGGCGATTCCGGCCGCATCCAGGCGCGCCTTCAGTCCGTCGAAATGCTCACGTGACTCTTCATCGAGGTAGTCGTGTAGCGTCGGCGCATCGGCCAGCAGCGCCTGGGTCTGGGCATTCTTGCTGTCGAGGATGCGCAGCGGGTTGGTAGTCAGTCGGCGCTGGCTGTCTTCATCGAGCTGATCGAACCGCTGCTGCAGGTAGGCGACCAGCGCGTCGCGATAACGTGCGCGCGCTTCGCTGGAACCAAGGCTGTTGAGCTGTAGCGTCACCGCTTCGCTCATGCCGAGCTGTTTCCACAGACGAGCCGTGAGCACGATCAGCTCGGCGTCCACGTCTGGGCCAGGCTGGTTAAACACTTCCACGCCGATCTGGTGAAACTGGCGATAACGACCCTTCTGCGGTTTCTCGTAGCGGAACATCGGTCCAGTGTACCAGAGCTTCTGGACCTGGCCGCCGCCGGTGAGACCGTGTTCGAGCACCGCGCGCACACAGCCGGCGGTACCTTCCGGACGCAGTGTCAGCGATTCGTCGTTGCGATCGCGAAACGTGTACATCTCCTTGTCGACCACATCGGTTCCTTCTCCGATACCGCGGGCGAACAGTTCAGTGTATTCGACGATCGGCAGACGAATTTCGCTATAGCCGTAGCTGTCGAGCAGCTGCGCGAAAGTGCCCTCCAGGTAGCGCCAGACCGGAGTCTGCGCCGGCAGAATGTCGTTCATGCCACGAATGGCTTGCAGGGACTTGCTCAAGGGAATTCCTTAACAATCAACTACGGGCGATGAGCGCGGCATCCGCGTCGAGCTTCTCGGCCGCCTTGCGACGGATCAGCTGCTCCAGCTCGTCCACCAGATTCTCGTTGTTCAGCTTCTGCGCCGGCTTGCCGTCGATGTACACCAGATTGCTCGGGCTGCCGCCAGTCAGGCCGATATGCGCCTCCTTGGCTTCGCCCGGGCCATTGACCACACAGCCGATGACTGCCACGTCCAGCGGCACCAGCAGATCCTCGACGCGCGCCTCCAGCTCGTTCATGGTCTTGACCACGTCGAAGTTCTGCCGCGAGCAGCTGGGGCAGGCGATGAAGTTGATGCCTCGCGAACGTAGGTGTAGTGATTTGAGGATATCGAAACCAACCTTGATCTCTTCCACCGGATCGGCAGCCAGCGAAACACGGATGGTGTCGCCGATGCCCTCGGCGAGCAGCATGCCCAACCCAACCGCCGACTTCACCGTTCCGGAACGCAGTCCGCCGGCCTCGGTGATCCCCAGATGCAGCGGCTGCTCGATCTGTTTGGCCAGCTGCCGGTAGGCCTCGACCGCCATGAACACATCGGAGGCCTTCACACTGACCTTGAAGTCGGGAAAATTCAGCCGATCCAGATGCTCGACATGGCGCAGCGCCGACTCGACCAGCGCCTCGGGAGTCGGCTCACCGTATTTTTTCTGCAGATCCTTCTCCAGCGAACCTGCGTTGACGCCGATGCGAATCGGGATGCCGCGATCACGCGCAGCCTCGACTACCGCCCGCACCCGATCCTCGCGACCGATGTTGCCCGGGTTGATGCGCAGACAATCGACGCCCAGCTCGGCCACACGCAGCGCGATCTGATAATCGAAATGAATGTCCGCGACCAGCGGCAACTGAACCTGCTGTTTGATCCGTCCAAACGCCTCGGCGGCCTCCATCGACGGCACGGAAACACGCACGATATCGGCACCGGCATCTGCCAGGCGACGAATCTGTCCGACAGTCGCGTCGACATCGCACGTCTCGGTGTTGGTCATGCTCTGCACGGAGATCGGCGCATCGCCGCCGACCGCAACGTTGCCTACCCAGATCTTGCGAGATGGGCGACGCTTGATGGGAGACTCTGAATGCATGCTTACTGCCCCAGCTTGATACGCGCCGTCTCGCCACGAACATACGGGGCAAGATCTACGGCCGCGCCGTTGTAACTGATCTGCGCGCCGCGCGCGTAGCCCAGATGGACATCGAGCGGCGCCTTGCCGGTGATGGTGCGCTCGCTGCCAGACTTGGCCAGGCCGCTATAGAGCACGCGACCGTCAGCGTCGGTCACCTTCGTCCAGCAATCGGCACTGAACTTCAGGGCCAGGCGGCCTTCACCGGCGGCGGGAACTACTGCCGGCTCGCTCGGGGTCTCGGTGGCTGGCGCACTCACCTGGATTTCCGGCGCTGTGGTGATCTGCGGCTCGGCACCGTCCGAGACCGGCTGCTCGACAGCGGTGTTTGCCTCATCGGCCGGAATCGGCATGCGCTGTTCTTCAGGCTGCGGCGTGGACTCGGTCGTCGACGGTTGTTCGTCCGTTGCGGTCGGCGGAGCGTTCACGACCTCTTCCTGATCTTCCGGACGGTCGAGCAGATGAATCTGCGTGGTACCGTCGGCCGTTTCCACTTCGATACTGTCCAGCGCCGCCACCGCAGGTGCGGTCTCTGGCTGCTGGATACGCTCTTGCCACCAGTAAAAACTGGCACCAGCCACGACCAGCAATAGAGCAAAGCCGAAGAAGCGCAAGACGCTCCGCGACAGCCGTCCAGGCTCTTCGATGCGACCTAGGCTGGTGACATTACTGCCAGTGGCGCTGGTGCCAGTATGCTGATCGAATTCCTGAACGAGCCGGTTAGGGTCCAGTTCCAGGAGCTTGGCGTAGGCTCTGACGTATCCACGGGCGAAGGTATGCCCCGGCAGCTGGCTGAAATCGCCGGCCTCGATCTGCGCGACCGAGCGGGCCGTCAAATTGAGCTGCTGGGCGACGGACGCTAACGACCAGCCCTTGCTCTCGCGAGCCTGGCGCAGGGTTTCGCCCGGATTGGCGCCCATCGGGGCCATCTCGTGGTTCGGCGCTGTCATCGTTGCTCCGAAAGGTATTGCTGATATTCCGCCGTACCGGGGTACAGGCGCTTGAGCTGCAGTGCCAGACTGGCTGCCCTGTCGCGATCCCCATGGATATCGGCCAGGTGGATACCAAGCAGCAAGCTACGGGCGTTCTGCTCGGCAAGTTGGCTGTAGCTGTCGTAGTAGGCTTTGGCGGGGACGTACTGTTTAGCGTCATAGGCCATCAGCGCGAGTTCCAGTAGCGCGCCAGGCTGACGACTGTCCAGGCGCAGCGCACGAGTGAAATACTTCTCGGCCTGCTCCGGCTGGTTCAATTTCAACGCGGTCATGCCCATGTTCTGGAAGACCCGCGCACGCTCGGGATACAGGTTGTCTTCTGAGGCCTGGGTGAACCGCTCGAGCGCTTCAGGGTAACGTTTCTGCTCGAACAGAAAACTGCCGTAGTTGTTCAGAATCCGCGCGTCCCGGCGATTGGCCAGCGCTTCGCGGTAATGTTTGTCGGCCAGCTCGTTTTCCATTTCCGTCTGGAACACCAGCGCCAGCGCCGCGTGCGCGTCGGCGCTGCGCGGATCGAGTTCCAGAGCCTTGCGCAGCGGCGTCTTGGCGCGCGACGCGGTGCCCTGCTGTACGTAGCCGATACCCAGCTGAATGTAGGCATCGCGTGCCTGCTGGCGTCCTTCTTCGGTTTTTAGCGGATCGACAGTACCGGTCGAAACACAGCCTGTTAGGCCGGCCAATAGCAACAGCAGCGCAACGCGCAAGGTCATCAGTACCCCCTCAGGATCGGTTCGAAGCAGCGCGCGCGGTATCGGGCTCGGTCTGCAGTTCCCGCACGGCGATGTAGCGCTCGCTGCGGCGGGTGCGGTCCAGCACCTGACCGACGAGCTGGCCGCAAGCGGCATCGATGTCCTCGCCGCGGGTCGTACGCACCGTCACATTGTGCCCGGCTTTGTGCAGGATGTCCTGAAAACGCCGGATGGCATTGTTGCTGGGGCGCTCATATCCGGAATGGGGGAACGGATTGAATGGGATCAGATTGATCTTGCAGGGAATTTTGGCTAGCAGCGCAATCATCTGCTCGGCATGCTCGGGCTGATCGTTCACGCCCTGCAGCAGGGTGTACTCGATGGTCAGCACGCGCTTCTCGCCGAGTCGCGATATGTAGCGCTGGCACGATTCCAGCAGCATCTGCAGTGGGTACTTTTTGTTGATCGGCACCAACTGGTCACGCAACGCATCGTTCGGCGCGTGCAGCGACAGCGCCAGGGACACGTCGATAACCTTGGCCAGCTCATCGATCATCGGTACGACACCGGAAGTCGAGAGCGTAACCTTGCGTTTGGAGATGCCGTAGCCGAGATCGTCCATCATGATCTGCATGGCGGCGACCACGTTATCGAAATTCAGCAGCGGCTCGCCCATACCCATCATCACCACGTTGGTGATGGCGCGGTCGACTTTCGCCGGGACGGTGCCGAAGGATTTGTTGGCAATCCACACCTGGCCGATCACCTCGGCGGCGGTAAGGTTGCTGTTGAAACCCTGCTTACCAGTGGAGCAGAAGCTGCAATCCAGCGCACAGCCTGCTTGGGACGACACACACAGCGTGCCACGTCCGGCCTGGGGGATATAGACGGTTTCGACGCAACTGCCCGAAGCAACGCGTACGACCCACTTGCGGGTGCCGTCGCTGGAAATGTCTTCGCTGACGATTTCCGGGCCGCGTATCTCGGCGCAGGCCTTGAGCTTTTCGCGCAAGGCCTTGCCGATGTTGCTCATGGCGTCGAAATCATCGACGCCGAAATGGTGAATCCATTTCATCACCTGACCGGCGCGGAAGCGCTTCTCCCCAATCGACTCGAAGAAGCTTTCCAGCTGCGGCTGGGTCAGGCCCAGCAAATTCACCTTACCGGTCGTGGCAATCATAGGATTCACCTTCGCTCGATCAGCGAATGCGTGCGCACACTTCGGTGGCCGCGAAGAAGTAGGCGATCTCGCGTGCGGCGGAGGCTTCCGAGTCGGAACCGTGCACGGCGTTCTCGTCAATGGAGACAGCGAAGTCAGCGCGGATGGTGCCCGCGGCGGCTTCTTTCGGATTGGTGGCGCCCATCAGCTCGCGGTTCTTGGCAATGGCATTCTCACCTTCCAGAACCTGAACGATGACCGGACCGGAAGTCATGAAAGCAACCAGATCCTTGAAGAAGCCACGCTCGCTGTGCTCGGCGTAGAAGCCAGCAGCTTCACGCTCGGACAGCTGCACCATCTTGGAAGCGACGACGCGCAGGCCGGCCTTCTCGAAACGGGTGGTGATTTCGCCGATCACGTTCTTGGCGACGGCATCGGGTTTGATGATGGAGAAGGTGCGTTGCAGGGCCATGTAAGGACTCCAAAACTGATGGGTTAAAGCGAACGAATAAACCCGCGAATCATACGCGGGTTCGGGTCAAAACATAAGGGTAGTCGGCAGCCAGGCGTTCGAGCGAAGCCGTATCGGCGCCCCGATAGAGTCGTTGGTTACTGCGCTTCTTCGATCCAGGCGGCCTGGATGGCTTCCAGCACTTTCTCGCCGCCACGCTGTGGGTCGTCGGAAAAATCCGGTAGATCCAGCACCCAGCGATGCAGCTCGACGAAGTTCACGTAGCGCGGATCGACTTCAGGCCGCGCTTCGGCCAGCTCGATGGCGATATCCAGCACATCGGTCCAATGCAGACTCATGAATGACGCCCTCGCCTCAATGCCCTTCGGAAACCTGGTTGATGGTGTATTTAGGGATCTCCACGACCAGATCGGCCTTGTCGACCACTGCCTGACAAGACAGACGCGAGGTCGGCTCCAGCCCCCAGGCCTTGTCCAGCATATCGTCCTCGAGCTCGTCGGATGGTTCCAGACTGGAGAAACCCTCGCGGATCACGACGTGACATGTGGTACAGGCACAAGACTTCTCGCAGGCGTGCTCGATATCGATGCCGTTGCGCAGCGCAGCATCCAGTACGGTTTCGCCGACTTGTGCCTCGATCACGGCGCCCTCTGGGCAGTGTTCGGCATTGGGCAGAAAGATGATCTGCGGCATCTGGGTCATTCCTCGATATCGTTGAGCCGTCGTCCGGCCAGCGCGGCCTTGACGGTTGAATCCAGTCGACGCGCAGCGAAGGCATCGGTGATATGGCTGAGTCGCTTGCTCTGACGCTCGATCGCAACGCCGTCTTGACTGTCGAGCAGCGCGCGCAGCGCATTCATCTGCTCTTCGATGGCTTCGCGCTCCTCAGCACTCAGCAGCCGCTCGCCATCAGCCGCCAGCGCCGCCTCCACAGCCTCCAGCAGCCGCTGGGCATCAACCAGCTGTTCGCGCAGGGCGCGGGCCTGCTTGTCCTCACCAGCCTTGCGGAAGGAGTCTTCAAGCATGCGCGCAATTTCGCCGTCCGTGAGCCCGTAGGATGGCTTGACCTGAATGCTCGCCTCAACGCCCGAGGTCAACTCGCGCGCAGAAACACTCAGCAACCCGTCGGCGTCGACCTGAAACGTCACACGGATCTTCGCCGCCCCCGCCACCATCGGTGGAATGCCGCGCAGCTCGAAGCGCGCCAGCGAACGGCAGTCGGCGATCAGTTCGCGCTCACCCTGCAGCACGTGAATCATCATGGCCGTCTGGCCATCTTTATAAGTGGTGAAGTCCTGGGCGCGTGCAACCGGAATGGTGGTGTTGCGCGGGATGATCTTTTCCATCAGCCCGCCCATCGTCTCCAGCCCCAGCGACAATGGAATCACGTCGAGCAGCAGCAATTCATTGCCGTCACGATTATTGCCAGCTAGCGTTTCGGCCTGAATCGCAGCACCGATTGCTACCACTTCATCCGGATCGATATCGGTCAGCGGCTCGCGACCGAACAACTGTCCAACCAGACTGCGCACCAGAGGAACGCGAGTCGAACCGCCGACCATGACGACTGCATTGACTTCACCCGGCTCGACGGCGGAATCGCGCACCGCGCGCCGACAGGCCTTGAGGCTACGCGCAACCATCGGCTCGATCAGCGTATCGAAGGTCGCCCGATCCAACTGCCCTTGCCAGCCCGCATAGCTGATCGGCGTGCTATCGGTATTACTCAGATGCTCCTTCGCGGCACAGGCAATCTTCAGCAGCTCGCGCTGCGCACCCGGCTCAAGGTCACCGGATATGCCGGCCTGATCGAGAATCCACCCGGCCACGGCATGATCGAAATCGTCACCACCCAAGGCGGTATCACCACCGGTGGCCAGCACTTCGAACACACCCTTGGTCAGGCGAAGAATGGAAATATCGAACGTACCGCCACCCAGATCGTAGATCGCGACCACACCTTCGGCCTGTCGATCGAGACCATAGGCGACCGCCGCAGCGGTCGGCTCGTTGAGCAGACGCAAAACATTCAGCCCGGCCAGTCGCGCCGCATCTTTGGTAGCCTGGCGTTGCGCGTCGTCGAAGTACGCCGGCACCGTGATCACCGCACCCACCAGCTCTCCGCCGAGCGTCGCCTCGGCACGCTCGCGCAGTGCTCGCAATATCTCCGCGGAAATTTCCACCGGGCTCTTGGGCCCCTGCACCGTCTCGATGAACGGCATCTGCGACTCGCCACCGCTGAAGTGATAGGGGAGCTGCTCACCCAACTGTTTCACATCGGCAAGGCCACGCCCCATAAGGCGCTTGACCGAGCTAATGGTGTTGAACGGGTCGCTCGCTGCAGCGGCCTTGGCGGCGCGCCCCACTTCGACGCGGTCGGCGTGGTAGCGCACCACCGAAGGCAGTATTACCCGCCCATCGGCATCCGCCAGCGGTGCCGTAACACCACTGCGCAGAGCTGCTACCAGCGAATTGGTGGTGCCCAGATCTATTCCGACGGCAAGGCGTCGCTGGTGAGGCTGAGGGCTTTGTCCGGGCTCGGCAATCTGAAGTAAGGCCATATCTGTCTGATGTCGAGCGCAGCGCCAGGCGCCACGCGAAGGTTAATCGTCGAGGCGCTCTTCGAGTGCGCGCACTTCCTGGGACAGCTTGTCGAGAAACTGCATGCGTCGCACTAGGCGCTCGGCCTCTTCAGGCGATGAAGCATCACGCCAGATCTGCGCGAAGCGCTCATCCAGCGCGCGCTGGGCATCCCTGAGGCGCACCTTGAAAGTGGCGATCCCCGGGAGGTCGACCTGCTCATGCAGCGCCTCCAGCTCTTCGCGCCAGTGCATCTGCTGCATGAGGAATGTCGGGTCCTGCACGGTGGCTTCAAGAGGCAGGTCGTGTCCCTGCAGACTCAACAGATAACGCGCGCGCCGGGCCGGCGACTTGAGCGTCTGGTATGCCTCGTTGAGATTGGCCGAGCGCTCCAGCGCCTGGCGCTGCTCGGACTCGCCGGCGTCGGCAAAACGATCGGGGTGAACCTGGCGCGCCAGATTTCGATAGCGCTCCGAAAGGTCGTTCAGATCGAGATCGAACTCCGGCTGCAGATCGAAAAGCGCGTAATGACAGGGATTGCCCACAGCGTCCTCAGATATTGAAGCTCTCGCCGCAGCCGCATTCGCCACGCACGTTGGGGTTATTGAACTTAAAACCTTCGTTGAGCCCTTCGCGGACGAAATCGAGCTCGGTGCCGTCAAGATAAACGAGGCTTTTCGGATCGATGATGACCTTGACGCCATGACTTTCGAACACCGCATCTTCAGCGCTGGTTTCATCGACGAATTCCAGCACATAGGCCAACCCGGAGCAGCCGGTGGTCCTGACGCCCAGCCGCACGCCTACGCCCTTTCCACGCCCCTGCAACGAACGATTGACATGCTGGGCCGCGGCTTCGGTCATGGTGATAGCCATCGACAAACCTCCTTTAGAGCAGGCCTTTCTTCTCGCGATAGTCGCGCACGGCAGCTTTGATCGCGTCTTCGGCAAGTACCGAGCAGTGAATCTTCACCGGCGGGAGTGCCAGCTCTTCGGCGAGCTGGGTGTTCTTGATGGTTTCTGCCTCTTCCAGCGTCTTGCCCTTCATCCACTCGGTAGCGAGGGAGCTGGAGGCGATGGCCGATCCACAGCCATAGGTCTTGAACTTGGCGTCTTCGATGATGCCCTGCTCGTTGACCTTGATCTGCAGCCGCATCACGTCGCCGCATGCCGGCGCGCCGACCATGCCGGTGCCGATGTTCGGATCCTCGGCGTCGAACTTGCCGACGTTACGCGGATTTTCGTAGTGGTCGATGACCTTTTCACTGTAAGCCATGATGCAATCCTCTCTGAATCAAGCGTTGCGGAGCCGACGACGGCTCAGTGGGCCTGCCACTCGACCTTGGAAATATCGACACCGTCTTTGAACATGTCCCACAGGGGGGACAGCTCACGCAATTTAGTTACCGCTTCGCTGACCTTCTGTGCTGCGTAATCGACTTCTTCCTCCGTGGTGAAACGACCGAAGGTGAAGCGAATCGAGCTGTGCGCCAGTTCGTCGTTGCGCCCCAATGCGCGCAACACGTAAGAAGGCTCGAGCGATGCGGAGGTACAGGCAGAACCGGATGACACTGCCAGGTCCTTGAGTGCCATGATCAACGACTCGCCTTCCACATAGTTGAAGCTGAGGTTGAGGTTGTGTGGCACCCGGGCGGTCATGCTGCCATTCACATACAACTCTTCCAGATGCTCGACCTGCCTGAAAAAACGGTCGCGCAAGGCGCGAATATGCTCGCGTTCCTGGACCATCTCCTCCTTGGCAATGCGGAAGGCTTCGCCCATCCCAACCAGCTGATGGGTCGCCAGCGTACCGGAGCGCATGCCGCGCTCATGTCCACCACCATGCATCTGCGCCTCGAGGCGCACCCGCGGTTTGCGACGCACATAAAGCGCACCCACGCCCTTCGGCCCGTAGGTCTTGTGTGCCGAGAACGACATCAGATCGACCTTCATTGCCTCCAGGTCGATCTCGACCTTACCGGTAGATTGCGCGGCATCAACGTGGAAAAGAACGCCGCGAGCACGGGTCAGTTCGCCAATGGCGGCGATATCGTTAATGGTGCCAATCTCGTTGTTCACATGCATCACCGACACCAGGATGGTGTCCTCGCGCAGCGCCGCCTCAACCATCGCCGGCGTGATGATGCCGTCCTCGCCCGGCTCGATGTAGGTCACCTCGAAGCCTTCGCGTTCGAGCTGGCGAGTGGTATCCAAAACCGCCTTGTGCTCGATCTTGGTGGTGACGATGTGCTTACCTTTGCTGGCATAGAAATGCGCCACCCCCTTGATCGCAAGGTTGTCCGACTCGGTAGCACCGGATGTCCAGACGATTTCACGGGGATCAGCATTCACCAGCTCTGCCACCTGACGACGAGCATTCTCTACTGCTTCTTCGGCGCGCCAGCCAAAGGCATGCGAGCGGGAAGCCGGGTTGCCGAAATTGCCATCGATAGTCAGGCATTCGACCATCTTCGCGGCAACGCGGGGATCAACCGGAGTAGTGGCGGAATAATCCAGGTAAATCGGCAATTTCATTCGCTTATCTCCTAATCAGGCGGTCGTCCGGCTCATTCGATGGCGGACGCTTCGATCTTATCCAGCTGCGGTGAGGCACTGTTGGCACGACGCATGTCTTGGCGCAGGGCAACCTGCTGCACATCCTGGCGCTTTACTAGATCAGCCAGGCTGATGCTGCTTAGAAATTCGTGTATCTGCTGGCTCAGATCGCACCATAGATGGTGAGTCAGACAGGTATCTCCGGAATGACAGCCTCCGAGCCCCTGGCAGCGCGTGGCGTCGACCGATTCATTGACGGCATCGATCACTTGGGCGACCTGAATACCCGCCATGTCACGCGAGAGTTGATAGCCGCCACCAGGCCCACGCACACTGGTGACCAGACTGCCGCGCCGCAACTTGGCGAACAGCTGTTCAAGATAGGAAAGCGAAATCCCCTGCCGCTCCGAAATATCGGCGAGAGAAACCGGTCCATGCTGCGCATGTAGCGCTAGATCGAGCATGGCGGTCACGGCATAACGGCCTTTAGTGGTCAATCGCATCGGCTTGCACCAAGCATCACGGTTTGGATGCAATTATGCTATTTCCGAGTATTTAGGTCAACTATATGGCCCATTAAATTACTCAGGAATTGGCCGTACCATCCGGGTCAGCGGAAAGTGGACCGGGCAGTCACGCCAGAACGGCCGGCATGATAGCAGCTGCCCACCACCCCTCGCATCAAGAGCGCGGGACATCCTCCTCGGCCGCCTTGACCTCGGTGAAGTCCTCCTCGCGCAACTGCGGCAGATCCTCAGCGCAATAGTCGCTCCCCAGGGCCTTGAGAGCCCCACACATGCCTTCCAGACGGTCTTCCACCGCCTGAACGTGATCGAGCAGCTGGCCGATCGCACGCGCAACAGGATCCGGCATGTCGCCGCTGACACCGTACGCATCGAAGCCGATCTTTTCGGCGATTGCCTTGCGCTTTGCTTCCTGCTCGTCATCTGACTTCACGATGATGCGCCCCGGAATGCCCACTGCGGTCGCCCCGGCCGGCACTGCGCGCGTTACTACGGCATTCGAGCCAATCTTGGCGCCGGCGCCCACGGTGAACGGCCCGAGAATCTTGGCGCCGGCACCGACGATCACTCCATCTTCCAACGTCGGATGGCGCTTGCCTTTGTTCCAGCTGGTACCGCCTAGCGTGACGCCGTGATAGAGCGTCACATCGTCGCCGATCTCGGCTGTCTCGCCGATGACGATACCCATGCCGTGATCAATGAAGAAGCGCCGACCGATACGTGCCCCCGGATGAATCTCGATGCCGGTGAGCCAACGCCCCAAGTTCGAGCTCATACGCGCCAGCAGCTTCCATTCGCGCACCCAAAGCCAGTGCGAAAAACGGTGGATCCAGATCGCGTGCAGGCCCGGATAGCAGGTAACGACCTCCAGCGAGTTACGCGCAGCCGGGTCGCGATGAAATACGCTCTGGATGTCTTCGCGCATGCGTTCGAACATTTATTCCTGCCTCCGCTTGTGGGGCTCACCGCGAACAGCCTTCTGTGTCTCGGTGAGAATACCGCGCAGAATATTCATTTCCAGCTTGCTGATGCCACTGCGCCCGTAAAGCCGACGCAGACGCGGCATTAGATGGCGAGGCTTGGCAGGATCGAGGAAGCCGATCTCGATTAACGTCTGCTCTAGGTGACCGAAATAGTGCTCAAGCTCGTCCGCCGTGACAGGCTGGACATCGAGCATCGCCGTGGTTTCGAGCTTTTCCATCTTGGTGGGCTGTCCCTGTGCGGCGAGCCATGCCATGCGCACCTCATAGGTCAGCACCTGCACCGCGGCGGCCAGGTTCAGCGAGCTGAATTCCGGACTGGAGGGAATGTGCACGTGAAAATGACAGCGCTGCAGCTCCTCGTTGGTGAGTCCAGCATATTCACGACCGAACACCAGGGCCACCTCACCGCCCTGCTCAGCCCGCTCAAGACTTGCTCTTGCGCATTCGCGCGGGTCGAGCAGCGGCCAGGGAATGCGGCGGTCGCGCGCGCTCGTTCCCAGCACCAGCGTACAGCCCGCCAGCGCCTCCTCGAGTGTCGCCACGACCTGGGCCTCATCGAGTATGTCGGTGGCACCGGAAGCTCGGGCCACCGCATCCGAGCTGGGAAAGTCCTCCGGATCGACCAGCACCAGGCGTGACAGGCCCATGTTCTTCATGGCGCGAGCCGCACCCCCGATGTTGCCGGCATGACTGGTGTTGACCAGCACCACACGGATATTTTGCAGCGACACAGTGGTTTCTCGGTGCGAAAAAACGGACGCGAAGCTTACCGCAGCACGGCGCAAACCATCCAGCGAACGCCGTGCATCGCCCGCTACATGCGCGGCGGCTTTCCTGATAGAATTTCCGGCTTTCTTTAAACGACCAGGTATCGATCCATGCAGCCCATGCTGAATATCGCGCTGCGCGCCGCCCGCAGCGCCGGCGAACTCATTGTCCGTTCCACCGAGCGCCTGGACGTCATCTCGGTCAGCGAAAAGGACAGCAAGGACTACGTCAGCGAGATCGATCACGCCGCCGAACAGGTGATCGTCAATGCGCTGCGCAAGGCCTACCCGAGCCACGGCATTCTCGCCGAAGAAAGTGGATTGCTCGAAGGCAGCGGCGACGGCAGCGACTACCTATGGATCATCGACCCACTGGACGGCACCACCAACTTCCTGCGTGGTGTACCCCACTACGCCGTGAGCATCGCTTGCAAATACCGTGGCCGTCTGGAACATGCCGTGGTGCTCGACCCGGTGCGCCAGGAAGAATTCACCGCCAGTCGCGGTCGCGGCGCAGCACTCAACGGTCGCCGCCTGCGTGTCAGTTCGCGCAAGAGCCTGGAGGGTGCACTGCTTGGAACCGGCTTTCCGTTTCGTGACGGCCAGCTGGATAATATCGACAGCTACCTGAACATGTTCCGCAGCCTGGTCGGACAGACCGCCGGCCTCCGCCGCGCAGGTGCTGCAAGCCTGGACCTGGCCTATGTGGCGGCCGGCCGTTACGACGCGTTCTGGGAATTCGGTCTTTCCGAGTGGGACATGGCAGCCGGAGCCCTGCTGATCCAGGAAGCCGGCGGACTAGTCAGCGACTTCGCCGGCGGTCACGAATTCCTGGAAAAGGGCCAGATCGTGGCAGGCAACACCAAGTGCTTCAAGGCGGTACTGACCGCCATCCAGCCTCACCTGACACCATCGCTCAAACGCTGAGACTGAGACGAATAAAAAACGCCCCGATTGGGGCGTTTTTTATTTCGGGTTAAACCTGAAATTACTGTTGCGACAACACCAACTGGCCATCGCGCACCGGGATGGTGTCGCCCGGCTCTCGATCCATACGGACCTGTCCCACCTCACCCGCCAGATCGTACTTAACGTCGTAGCCAACGATACGATCTTCAACGTCGGTCACGGTGTCGCAGCGCGTTTCCGTCGTCGTATAGGTGTCGCCAGCCTGCATGTTGCCCTGAATCTTGTTGCCTGCGTAACCGCCGGCGGCCGCGCCAGCCACGGTGGCGATCTTCTTGCCATTGCCACCACCAATCTGGTTGCCCAGCAGACCACCAGCCACCGCACCGATTACCGTACCGGCGATCTTGTGCTGGTCCTGAACAGGGCGCTGCCGTGTCACCGCAACGTCCTTACAGACCTCGCGGGGTGTCTTGATGGACTCCGTTACAGCCTTGACCGCCAGGACCTTGGCAAACTCGGGCTCACGATCGACCAGACTATAGGTCGCTAACGCCCCACCCGCAGTCGCCACAACCGCACCCAGAATCGCCCCTGTCACCATTGACTTGTTCACTTCTTGCTCTCCTTCTGCAGAGCGCAGCCTGCCTGTGCCGATCAGACAGACTGGAGCGCAAAAAGTTTCCCAATGCAGACGCGCTGCGCGCAGGATGCGTGGCGCGATCAGGGTCGCTCATCCACCTCGCTGGCAGCCGGCGGCATGAGGTCGGCGGCAGTCAGCTTCAGCCATACCAACACCGTTGCCCCGATATAAACAGACGAGTAGGTACCCACCACCACGCCGATCAGCAGGGCCAGCGCGAAGTTGGCCAGCGTGTCCCCACCGAAGACTAGCAACGCGATGAGCGCGAGCGCCGTGGAGAAAGAGGTCGCCATCGTCCGCAACAGCGTCTGGGTAACCGAGATATCGATGTTCTCGATCAGATCCGCCTTGCGCAGTACACGGAAATTCTCGCGAATCCGGTCATAGATGATGATCGTGTCGTTGAGCGAATAACCGATCATTGCCAGGACCGCCGCCAGAACCGTCAGGTCGAACGGAATCTCGAAAAACGCAAGAATACCCAACGTCAGAATGGTGTCGTGCGCCAGCGAGGCGATCGCCCCGACCCCAAACTTCCACTGGAAGCGGAATGCGAGATAAACCATGATCCCGCCCAGCGCCAGGAGCATCGCCAGGCCACCTTGATCGCGCAGCTCCTCGCCTACCTGGGGGCCGACGAATTCGACACGCTTGACCTCGAAGCGGGCCGAAGGATCGATGGTCTTCAACGCCGCACTGATCTTGCTGCCCAACTGCGGATCATCACCGGCCAGGCGGATCAGTACATCCGTGGTCGCACCGAAACTCTGAACCACCGCATCGGCATACCCCGCCTGGCCCAGTTCACGCTTGATCACTTCCAAATCGGCCGGCTGCTCGTACTGCAGCTCGATCAACGTGCCGCCGGTAAAATCCAGGCCGAAGTTGAGGCCCTTGCCGATAAGCGCCACCAGGCCGACAACAGTTAGCAGTACCGTGATGGCGAACGCGATATTGCGGATCGCCATGAAACGAATGGTGTTCTTGATCATGGTCGTGCCCTCAGATCCACAACTTCTTGACGTTACGACCGCCGAAAATCAGGTTGACCATACCGCGGGTAAACATGATGGCGGTGAACAGTGAGGTTAGAATCCCCAGCGACATCGTCACCGCAAAACCCTTGATCGGCCCGGAGCCCAGCGCAAACAGAATCCCGCCGACCAGCAGGGTGGTCAGGTTACTGTCGAGAATCGCCGAGTACGCGCGATCGAAGCCCTCATGAATCGCACGCTGAACCGAAAGCCCATTTTTCAGCTCCTCGCGAATACGCGAGTAGATGAGCACGTTCGCATCCACCGCCATGCCAAGCGTCAGCACGATACCGGCGATACCAGGCAGCGTGAGCGTGGCGCCGATGACCGACATCAGACCGACCAGCAGCACCAGGTTGAACGCCAGTGCGACAGTCGCCAGCACGCCGAAGAACTTGTAGATGAGGATGACGAAGATCGACACGAAGACCAGCGCCCACCAGGTGGACTCGATTCCCTTGTCGATGTTCTCGGCGCCCAGGCTTGGGCCGATGGTCCGCTCTTCGGCGAAATACATCGGCGCCGCGAGCCCACCGGCGCGCAGCAGCAGCGCCAGTTCGGAAGATTCACCTTGTCCGTCCAGTCCGGTAATGCGGAACTGGCTGCCCAGAGGTGACTGAATAGTCGCCAGACTGATGATCTGCTTCTCTTCCTGGAAGCTCTGCAGCATGACTTCCTGCTCCACGCCGTCGACGTTCTGTCGTACATAGCGGGTAACCGGCTTCTGCTCGATAAAAATGACCGCCATGCTGCGCCCGACGTTATTGCGGGTGGCGCGGTTCATCAGATCGCCGCCGTGACCATCGAGACGAATGTTGACCTGAGGCCGGCCGTTTTCGTCATAGCTGGCCTGAGCGTCAGTCACCTGATCACCGGTAATGATCAGGCTGCGCTCGAGCGCTACCGCCGGGCGACCTGGCTCACGAAACTCGAAGGACTCGGTAGTTGCGCGCGGTGCGTCGGGCTCGGCGGCGAGACGGAACTCGAGGCTCGCCGTCTTACCGAGGATGCGCTTGGCTTCGGCGGTATCCTGAACACCCGGCAGCTCGACGACGATTCGGTTGGCGCCCTGACGCTGGACCAGCGGCTCGGAGACGCCCAGTTCGTTGACCCTGTTACGCACGGTGGTCAGGTTCTGTTTGATCGAATACTCGCGAATTTCCGCCAGCTTGGCCTGGGTCAACGCGACGTTCAGAACCTGCTGTCCGCTACGCTCGGTGCTGGTCAGTTCGAAATCCGTGAAGTTCTTGCGTACCAGCGCCTGAACACGCCCCAGGGTTTCGCTGTCGGCAAAGCCCAGCTGGAACGCGTCGCCGCGCGACGGCAGGCTGCGATAACGAATCCGCTCCTTGCGCAGCAGTGCCTTGACCTCGCCCTCATAGACTTGCATGCGCGCGGCAACGGCCTTCTCCATGTCAACCTCGAGGAGGAAATGCACGCCACCGGACAGGTCAAGCCCGAGCTTCATCGGACTGGCGCCCAGATTGCGCAGCCATTGCGGCGTCGTCGGGGCCAGATTCAGAGCGACTACATAGTCGTCTCCCATGACCCGGCGCACGGCTTCCTTGGCCGGCAGCTGGTCCGACAGTCGCTCCAGACGCAGCAAGCCACCGCTCTCGGTAACCTCGGCGGCTTTCACCGCAATGCCAGCCTGCTTCAACGCTCCGACCGCACGATCGAGCGCGGACTGATCGACCTTTAGCGTCGTGCTGGCGCCGGTAAGCTGAATTGCCGGGTCGTCGGGATAGAGATTAGGTGCGGAATAGACCAGGCCAATAGCCAGCACTGCCAGGATCAGCAGATATTTCCACAGGGGATACTTGTTCAGCATGATGCCGCCCACTTAAAGACGCGGGGCGCCTTGCGCGCCCCGTCGTGGTATTGAATAACTCGGCTCAGATGGCCTTCAGCGTGCCTTTTGGCAACGTTGCGGCGATTGCCATTTTCTGGAACTTCAGTTCGACGTTATCGGACACCTCGACTACCACGAAGTCATCGGCAACCTTGGTGACTTTGCCTGCGATGCCACCAGAAGTGACAACTTCGTCGCCCTTCTGCAGACCGCCAATCAGGTTCTTGTGCTCTTTTGCGCGCTTGGCCTGAGGACGCCAGATCATCAGATAGAAGATGACCAGAAAACCGACCAGGAAAACCCATTCGAAACCAGTACCGGCAGGACCAGCAGCAGCCTCCTGGGCATGGGCGACGGGGATCAGAAAGCTCATGTAGCACTCCTGTTGCTTAAGATATGGATTCTAGAAATTTGTCATGCAACCGGCGGCGTTGGCATACCGCGTCGGGCATAGAAGGCGTCGACAAAGGCCGCCAATGTACCTTGTTGAATAGCGTCGCGTAAACCAGCCATCAGACGCTGATAATGTCGCAAATTGTGGATTGTATTCAGCATGCTACCGAGCATTTCACCGCACTTGTCCAGGTGATGCAGATAGGCGCGGGAGAAGTGCTGGCATGTGTAGCAATCACAACCGGCATCCAGCGGCGAGTTGTCGTGCCGGTGAATCGCATTGCGAATCTTGATCACGCCCGTGTCGGTAAAAAGATGACCATTGCGCGCATTGCGGGTCGGCATCACGCAGTCGAACATATCGACGCCACGACGAACGCCTTCGACGAGATCCTCCGGCTTGCCGACTCCCATCAGATAACGTGGTTTGTCCGTGGGCATGCGCGGCGGCAGGAAATCGAGCACACGAATCATCTCTTCCTTCGGCTCGCCCACCGACAAACCGCCGATCGCCAGACCGTCGAAGCCGATTTCGCAAAGACCGTCCAGAGAGCGCATGCGCAGCGATTCATACATGCCACCCTGGACGATGCCGAACAACGCCGCCGGACTATCGCCATGCGCGACTTTCGAACGCTTGGCCCAGCGCAGCGAAAGCTCCATTGACCGCTGCGCTGTCTCCTCGTCGGCCGGATACGGAGTGCACTCGTCAAAGATCATGACGATATCCGATCCCAATTCACGCTGGACCTGCATCGACTCTTCCGGTCCCATAAACACCTTGGCGCCATCGACAGGGGATGCGAAATACACGCCCTCCTCCTTGATCTTGCGCATCGCCCCCAGGCTGAACACCTGAAAGCCACCGGAGTCGGTCAGAATCGGCCCCTGCCATTGCATGAAATCGTGCAGATCACCGTGCTGCCTGATTACTTCAGTGCCAGGACGCAGCCAGAGGTGAAACGTGTTGCCGAGTATGATCTGCGCCCCAATACCTTCGATATCGCGCGGCAGCATGCCCTTGACCGTGCCGTAGGTACCCACCGGCATGAACGCCGGCGTTTCGACCGTTCCACGGGGAAACGTCAGTCGACCCCGGCGCGCCTTGCCGTCGGTGGCAAGCAACTCGAACGACATGTGACAGATGCGACTCATTGGTTTTCCTCGGGTCCGCGCGCAGCCTGGTTGCGCGTTATGAACATGGCGTCGCCGTAACTGAAGAAGCGATAGCCCTCCCGCACCGCCTCGGCATAGGCCGCCATCGTTTCGCGATAGCCGGCAAAAGCCGCCACGAGCATCAACAGCGTGGACTCTGGCAGGTGAAAATTGGTTACCAGCGCGTCCACCACATTAAAGGGCTTGCCGGGATAGATGAAGATATCGGTATCGCCACTGAACGGCCGCAGCTCGCCGCTGCGCGCAGCCGTTTCCAGCGACCGCACGCTGGTGGTCCCCACCGCGATGACTTTGCCACCTCGCGCGCGGCAGGCAGCCACCGCATCGACCACCTCCTGGCTCACCTCCAACCATTCCTGGTGCATGTGATGATCTTCGATTCGCTCGACACGCACCGGCTGGAAGGTCCCGGCGCCGACATGCAGGGTGACAAACGCGGTTTGCACGCCCTTGTCCCGCAACGCCGCAAGCAGCGCCGTATCGAAATGCAGACCGGCCGTAGGTGCCGCAACGGCTCCGGCATGCTGTGCGTAGACGGTCTGGTAACGTTCCCGGTCCGCCTGCTCGTCGGCACGATCTATATAAGGAGGCAAAGGCATGTGTCCAACCCGCTCGAGCAATGGCAACACTTCTTCGCTGAAGCGCAGCTCGAACAGCGAATCATGCCGTGCCACCATCACCGCTTCGCCGCCGCCGTCCAGAACGATTACGCTTCCGGCCTTGGGAGATTTGCTGGCCCGCACATGCGCGAGCACGCGATGACTGTCGAGCACCCGCTCGACGAGTATCTCAAGCTTGCCGCCAGACGCCTTGCGCCCAAACAAACGCGCAGCAATCACCCGAGTATTGTTGAACACCATCAGATCGCCGGACCGCACATATTCAAGCAGATCGACAAAGCGGCGATGCGCCAGATCGCCTGTCTCTCCATCGAGCACCAGCAGGCGACTCGCACGGCGCTCCGCCAGAGGGTGGCGAGCGATTAGAGAATCTGGGAGTTGAAAAGAGAAATCAGAGACTTGCATGGTTTTGGCGGGATATTGGCGGGGCGCAAAGCTTAGCGGAAAGACTCCCCAATCGCTACGTCAGCGATTGACCACTCAACCGCTCATCCCTATACTGCGCCGCCACTGTGCCTCGATGGCGGAATCGGTAGACGCAGCGGATTCAAAATCCGCCGCTGGCGACAGCGTGAGAGTTCGAGTCTCTCTCGGGGCACCATTCATTGCCGACGGCCACGGTCCGCGGCAGCACCATGTCATCCTGATCGGCAGAAACTTTCGGCAAACGAACCAACTGCGCCAGGTCGGAACGACAGCGAAACGATCATTGCGATCTGCAAAGCTTCATCCGGACAGCAACACGATCCGAAGCGTCACAAGTCGGCATTCAGTTCATGCTCTTCGCACGCAGAACCCAGGCGCGCTTGAAAGCAACAGCATCGACTTGGCATCACTCTACATCGCATGAATATGCATCGCCGAAGAGGCACTTTCACATGACTTTGAGGGGTTGGCATTCCCCGACAAGTTATCGTAGAGTGTGCCCACTGTGTTTGCATGGGTCGCTGTTGAATCGTGACCTGGTGCAGTAGATCTTCAGATCCGCTCTCCGCTCGACTCTCTTACTCTTTGCAACCAGTTCCAGCTTTCCTGCGCCATTGCAGGAGGCAATTCTACTTTTGAGTTTCAAGGATACAAAGACATGTCGAATCGTCAGAACGGTACCGTCAAGTGGTTTAACGACGAGAAAGGTTTTGGTTTCATCACTCCCGAGAGCGGTCCGGATCTGTTCGTGCACTTCCGCGCGATCGAAGGCAACGGCTTCAAGAGCCTGAAAGAAGGCCAGAAAGTCAGCTTCATCGCCGTGCAAGGTCAAAAGGGCATGCAGGCTGATCAGGTTCAGATTCTGGGCTGAGTCACCGCTCCGAAAAGCCCCTGATGGCAACATCAGGGGCTTTTTTATGCGTGCAATTCCGTAGAATGCGCGCCTTGTACCAACCACCAGGATTCGAGATGAGCCGACACCTGCTCAGCCCGCAGGGCCAGTTCCCCGCCGCCAGTCTGATACGCCGCCTCGCCGCCATGTTCTACGACAGCCTGCTGTGTATCGCATTGATGATGGTGGTGACCCTGTTCTACCAACAGGTGCTGCTGCGACTGTTCTATGGGAGCGAACAACTCAAGGCCGTGGCCGACGCTGGCGGCCTGGATATCGACCCACTGCTTTCGACGCTACTGATGTTCAGCCTGTTCGCCTTCTTCGCCAAGTTCTGGACCCACAATGGCCAGACGCTCGGCATGCAGGTCTGGGGTATCCGCATCCAGAACAAGGACGGCACGGCCATCGACCTGTGGCAGGCTCTGCTGCGTTTTCTGATCGCGATCATGTCCTGGCTGAGCCTGGGACTGGGGCACCTCTGGATGCTCTGGGACAAGGACAAACGTACCTGGCAGGACATTTACTCGGAAAGCCAGGCCGTACAGTTGCCGAAAAACATTCACAAGAAGTAAGCCGAAGGCGGAACAGGCTTCAGACCAGCCCCCTGTCGAGCCAACGGCTCAAGCGGCGGAATCGATCTGAACATGAGCACTCAATGCGCCCCGCCGCTTGAAGCCAGTTCCACCACTCATCCCGCCCGCCGCAACAGCCATACACCGATCAGCGCACAAACTCCCGCCGGCAGTGCGACCGCCAGCAACGGCGAGAAGCCAAACACCTGACTCGCCGGCCCGAGCAGATCCTGAATGATGCGGAAGACGAATCCGACCACCACGCCGGTGAAGATGCGCTGCCCCAGCGTCACCGAGCGCAGCGGGCCGAAGATGAACGAGATTGCGAGGAGCACCAGTGCAACAGTCACGGCGGGCTGCAGCACCTTCGTCCAGAATGCCAGCCAGTAACGGCCGTTGTTGAGCCCCTGATCCGCCAGGTAATGGATGTAACGCCACAAACCGGTGATCGACAGCGACTCCGGGGCCACCACCACGATCCCCAGCAGTTGCGGCGTCAGCTGCACATCCCAGCGCTCTTCGCTCGCCTGCGCTACTTCGGTGTGATCGCCGCGAAAATGCGTGGTCGCAATGTTGCTCAGCAACCAGTGATCATTCTGGTAGCTGGCGCGCTTGGCGAAACTGGCCGACAGCAAACGTCGCTCATCGTCGAAACGGTAGCGCGTCACCCCAACCAGCACGCCCCCCGGCTGCACGGCATTGACGTGCACGAACTCGTTTTCCTGTCGATGCCAGAGGCCGCGCTTGCTGCTCTGCGCCTCGCCCGCACCCTGCGCCAGCGAACGGCGGGCCTGGGCGATGTCTTCGGTCCAGGGCGCCGCGTATTCACCGATCAGTACGCCGACCAGCAGCAGAACGAGAGTCGGCTTCATAACCGCCACGACGATCCGGCCGAGCGAAATGCCGGCGGCGCGCATCACGGTCAACTCGCTGCTGCTGGCCAGCGTACCCAGCCCGATCAGACAGCCGATCAGCGCCGCCATCGGCAGCATCTCGTAGAGCCGGCGCGGCGAGGTCAGCAGCACATACTCCAGCGCATCCGCCAGACCGTATCCACCCTCGACATCGCCCAACTCGTCGATGAAGGCAAACAGGAGGGCCAGGCCGACGATAATGCCCAAAACGGTCAGAATCGCCAGAAAGACATGGATCGCGATGTATCGATCGAGCTTAACCATGCACCACCCCCGGCGCCGCGCGACGCTTCTTCAACCTCAGCATCAACGGCTCCCAGTACAACATCAGCAGACCTATCGCGAAAAACAGCCCGTGCACCCACCACAAACCGAGTGCCATTGGAATTCGCCCCTTGTCGAGCGCTCCGCGCACAGCGATGAGCAGCGCCAGATATGTCATGTAAAGCAGGATCGCTGGCAGCAGCTTGAGGAAACGCCCCTGACGCGGGTTGACGCGAGCCAGCGGCACAGCAAGCAAGGTCACGACAAATACCAGCACCGGCATGGACAGGCGCCACTGCAATTCGGAGCGATGACGCAGGTTGTCGCTACCAAGCAGCTCCCGCGTCGGCATAGCCTCGCGCTCGCTCAGCTCGACGGCCACCTGCGGCTTGGGCAGCAGCACACCGTAGGTGTCGTACTGGATGGCGCGATAGTCCGCCTGCCCGGGATTGCCGTCGTAGCGAAAGCCATTCTCCAGAATCAAGTAACGGCTGCCGTCAGGCTGGATTTCCTGTCGCCCGCTTTCCGCCACCAGCACGGAAACCCCACGCGCCTGTCCCGAACGGGCCGAAGTGTTGGTCTCGGAAATGAATACCCCTGCCAACTCGCTGCGGTCGGCCGATAGCTCGCGCGTATAGGTTACCCGCGAACCATCGCGCAGGTTCTGAAAACGCCCCGGCACCAGGGTGTCGAACTCGGTCAGCGAATCCTGCTGATTGAGGATCCGGTCCACTTCGGCAATGCCCTGCGGCGCAAGCCCAAGGCTCAGCCAGCCGACCAGCGCAGCCACCAGGGCCGCCGGCGCCAGACTGTACAGCAGCAGGCGACGCTGGCTCATCCCGGTGGCGGAGAGCACCGTCATTTCGCTATCGAGATACAGCCTTCCATACGCCAGCAATATTCCGAGAAACAGGCCGAGCGGCAGAATCAACTGCAGGAAGCCTGGCAGACGGAATCCCATGATCAACAGCAGCACGCTCGGATCGAGCAACCCCTGAGCAGCCTGGGCCAGGTACTTGATGAAGCGCCCACTCATGATGATCACCAGCAGCACGGCGCTGACTGCGCTCACGGTGACCAAAAGCTCGCGGGACAGATAACGAAAGACGATCAAACCGGACACTCCAGGGTTGTCAGGCTCCGACGGCTACGCTCAAACTAGCCGCCAGTTGCCGGTTCGCCGAGATAGGCCATTGAAATGGCAGCACATCCGCCGTCAACAGCCGGCAGGCGAACCACCGGAAAAATTGGCCTGGCATTATCCTGCAAACCCGACTTTTTGTCTTGGGGACTCCCGTCATGGAATTCGTTGTAAAGACCGCGAAAGCTTCCGCGCTGAAAACCGCCACGCTGGTTCTGCCAGTCGGTGAAGGGCGCACCCTCGGCGAAACGGCCCAGGCCGTCGATATCGCCAGTGGCGGTGTCATCGGCTCGATCCTCAAGCGCGGCGATCTCGACGGCAAGGTCGGGCAGACGCTGCTGCTGCACAGCGTGCCGAATCTGAAGGCCGAACGCGTGCTACTGCTCGGCGTCGGCAAGAACAACGAGCTGGACACCCGCCAGTGGCGCAAGGCGCTCGGTGCCGCTGCCGGCGTACTGAAGAGCCTCGGCGGTGCCGATGCGGCATTCGCCGTGCAGGATGTGCAGGTCAAGGGGCGCGACACTTACGCCAAGGTCCGCCTGCTGGCTGAGCTGCTCGCTGACAGCGCCTACGTGTTCGAACGCTTCAAGAGCAAGAAAGCCGACCCGCGCGCACTGAAGAAAATCATCCTGCTCTGCGACAAGTCACAGCAGGACGACATCGAGCGCGCGGCCCGTCACGCCTCAGCCATCGCTTCGGGCATGGCGTTGACCCGCGACCTCGGCAACCTGCCGCCGAATCTGTGCCACCCGAGCTTCATGGCCGAGCAGGCGCGGCAGCTCGGTAAATCCTTCAAGGGTTTGAAGGTGGACGTGCTCGATGAGAAGAAGCTGCGGGATCTGGGCGCCGGTGCGTTCCTCGCCGTAGCCCAAGGCAGCGAGCAACCGGGCTGCATCGTGGTCATGCAGTACAACGGCGGAGCCAAGGGCGAGCAGCCCTACGCGCTGGTCGGCAAGGGCATCACCTTCGACACCGGCGGCATCAGCCTCAAGCCGGGCCTGGGCATGGACGAGATGAAGTACGACATGTGCGGCGCCGCCAGCGTGCTCGGGACCTTCCGTGCAGTCCTCGAGCTCCAGCTGCCGATCAACCTCGTCGGCCTGCTCGCCTGCGCGGAGAACATGCCCAGCGGCAAGGCCACCCGTCCCGGCGATATCGTCACCACCTTGAGCGGTCAGACCGTCGAGATCCTCAACACCGACGCCGAAGGTCGCCTGGTGCTCTGCGATACGCTGACCTATGCCGAGCGCTTCAAGCCGCGCGCGGTGATCGATGTCGCCACCCTCACCGGTGCCTGCATCGTCGCGCTGGGTAGCCACACCTCGGGGCTGCTCGGCAACGATCAGGAACTGGCGCAGCAGCTGCTCGGCGCCGGCGAGCAGGCCGGCGACCGCGCCTGGCAGCTGCCGTTGTTCGACGAGTATCAGGAGCAACTGGACAGCCCCTTCGCCGACATCGCCAACATCGGCGGGCCGAAGGCCGGCACCGTCACCGCGGCCTGCTTCCTGTCGCGCTTCACCAAGCAGTATCCCTGGGCGCATCTGGACATCGCCGGCACCGCCTGGATCAGCGGTGGCAAGGAAAAGGGCGCGACCGGTCGCCCGGTCCCGCTGCTGACCCAGTACCTGCTGGACAGGGCCCTCTGAAATGCCCTCCCGCCCGCGTACGCCCACCTGCCGGAGCGGCTTGCCGCGCGCCGGCAGTGACGGAACGCACCGATGACCCGCATCGAGTTCTACGTGCTGCCCGACGACAATCCGCTCGGGCGCCTGCGCGCGGCCTGCCAGCTGGCCGCCAAGGGCTGGCAGCACGGCCTGCCGGTGTTCATCCGCTGTCACGACGCCGCACAATGCCAGCAGCTCGACGAGCTGCTATGGAGTTTTCGCACGGAGCGCTTCATCCCTCACGAGCACTACGCGGACGATCCCCAGGCACCGGTGGTCCTCGGCCTCGAGCAGGCGCCGGCGCAGCCGCAAAGCCTGTTGATCAACCTAGCGACGACGCTGTCGCCGCACGTCGATCAGTTCAGCCGAATCATTGAGATCGTCAACCAGGAACCGGACCTGCTGACGGCCTGCCGGGACAACTTCCGCCTCTACCGACGGCACGGTTACGACCCCAGGCGGGTCGAACTGTAGACCGCTGGAAGCTCAAGCCCGGAAATTCGCCATGACGCCTAAATCCCCCGACAAACCTGCTCAGTTGCTCGACGACCTGGAGTCCATCCGTGCCCTGCTCGGCGACCAGGATCCGCCCCTGCTGACCGAACAGCTGGACCCAGCCAGCATTCCCCTGCTCTCGGATGTCGTAGCCCGCCCACCTGCACCTCAGCCTGTTGCCACGCTGCAGCCCGAACGGCGCGAGCCGGCGGCACGGGCCGCTTTCCGCTCGCTGGCCGAACGACACCTGGACCACGAGTTGCGCATGGCGGCTAATCTCATTCTGCAGGAGGTGATCGACGATTTCGTCCCGCAGATCGAGGCCGAGCTGAAGCGTCGCCTCGAACGTCGCGTGGACGAACTGGTGCGTACGCCCAAGAACTAGCACGCCGCGCCGCAACGATTCCTGCGCTGACGCCTAGCCCGGATGCGATTTGGCTTTATACTCGCCCGTTTTTCCGATCAGCCGTTCTAAGGGTCCCGCCGCATGGACAAGACCTACCAGCCGCACGCCATCGAGACTTCCTGGTACCAGACCTGGGAATCGAACAACTATTTCGCGCCGCAGGGTTCCGGCGAGCCCTACACCATCATGATCCCGCCGCCGAACGTCACCGGCAGCCTGCACATGGGGCACGGTTTCAACAACGCGATCATGGATGCGCTGATCCGCTGGCGCCGCATGCAGGGCCGCAACACCCTGTGGCAGCCGGGCACCGACCACGCGGGCATCGCCACGCAGATGGTGGTCGAGCGCCAGCTGGGCGCGCAGGGCGTCAGCCGCCACGATCTGGGCCGCGAGAAATTCCTGGAAAAGGTCTGGCAGTGGAAGGAAGAATCCGGCGGCAACATTACCCGTCAGATCCGTCGTCTGGGATCTTCGGTGGACTGGTCGCGCGAGCGCTTCACCATGGACGAGGGTCTGTCCGAGGCAGTCAAGGAAGCCTTTGTGCGCTTGCACGAGGATGGTCTGATCTACCGCGGCAAGCGCCTGGTCAACTGGGACACCAAGCTGCACACCGCCATTTCCGATCTGGAAGTGGAGAACCACGACGAGAAAGGCCACCTCTGGCACCTGCGCTATCCGCTGGCTGACGGTGCGCGCACCGCGGACGGCAAGGATTACCTGGTGGTCGCCACCACCCGCCCGGAAACCATGCTCGGCGATGCCGCCATCGCCGTACATCCCGAGGACGAGCGCTACAAGAACCTGATCGGCCGCCACGTCATGCTGCCGCTGGTCAACCGCCTGATCCCGATCATCGCCGACGACTATGTCGACCTCGAATTCGGCACCGGCTGCGTGAAGATCACTCCGGCCCACGACTTCAACGACTACGAAGTCGGCAAGCGCCACCACCTGCCGCTGATCAACATCTTCGACCAGAACGCCTGCGTGCTGGCCCGCGCCCAGGTGTTCGATATCGACGGCTCGGTCAACGACAAGGTCGACGGTAGCCTGCCAGACGGCTATGCGCACATGGACCGCTTCGATGCGCGCAAGGCCATCGTCGCCGAGTTCGAGGCGATGAGCCTGCTGGAGAAGATCGACGACCACGCACTGAAAGTGCCGCGCGGCGACCGCTCCGGTACCATCATCGAGCCGTGGCTGACCGACCAGTGGTACGTCTCCACCAAGCCGCTGGCCGAAAAGGCCATCGCTGCGGTGGAGAACGGCCAGATCCAGTTCGTACCCAAGCAGTACGAGAACATGTACTTCAGCTGGATGCGCGATATCCAGGACTGGTGCATCAGCCGCCAGCTGTGGTGGGGCCACCGCATCCCGGCCTGGTACGACGAGGCGGGCAACGTCTACGTCGGCCGTGACGAAACCGAAGTGCGCAAGCGCTACGAAATCCGCAACGATGAACCGCTACGCCAGGACGAGGACGTGCTGGACACCTGGTTCAGCTCCGGGCTGTGGACCTTCTCCACCCTCGGCTGGCCGCAGCAGACCGAATTCCTCAAGACCTTCCACCCTACGGACGTGCTGGTCACCGGCTTCGACATCATCTTCTTCTGGGTCGCCCGGATGATCATGCTCTCGACCCACCTGACCGGGCAGATTCCGTTCAAGACCGTCTACGTCCATGGTCTGGTGCGCGACGGCCAGGGCCAGAAGATGTCCAAGTCCAAGGGTAACGTGCTCGACCCGCTGGACATCGTCGACGGCATCACCCTCGACGAACTGCTGCAAAAACGCACCAGCGGCATGATGCAGCCCAAGCTGGCCGAGAAGATCGCCAAGCAGACCCGCGCCGAGTTCCCGGAAGGTATCGCCAGCTACGGCACCGACGCGCTGCGCTTCACCTTCTGCTCGCTGGCCTCCACCGGCCGCGACATCAAGTTCGACATGGGCCGCGTCGAGGGCTACCGCAACTTCTGCAACAAGCTGTGGAACGCCGCCAACTTTGTCTTCGAGAACACCGAGGGCAAGGACACCGGCGTAAACGGCGAGCCCGTCGAGCTGTCGGCGGTGGACCGCTGGATCATCTCCACCTTGCAGCGCACCGAGGCCGAAGTCACCCGCCAGCTGGAAGCGTTCCGCTTCGACCTGGCCGCTCAAGCACTCTACGAGTTCATCTGGGACGAGTACTGCGCCTGGTACCTGGAGCTGGTCAAGCCTTTGCTGTGGGACGAGTCCGCCAGTATCGAACGCCAGCGCGGCACCCGCCGCACCCTGGTGCGCGTGCTGGAAACCTCGCTGCGTCTGGCGCATCCGTTCATGCCGTTCATCACCGAGGAAATCTGGCAGCGTGTCGCACCGCTGGCCGGCAAGTCGGGCCCGACATTGATGTTGCAGCCGTGGCCGGAGTTCGATCCGTCGCGCCTGGACGAAGATGCCGAAGGCGACATCGAGTGGATCAAAGCCTTCATGCTCGGCATCCGCCAGATTCGCGGCGAAATGAACATCTCGATGGCCAAGCGCATCGACGTGGTGCTGAGCAACGCCGCGCCGCTCGACCTGCGTCGACTGGCCGATAACGAGCCGCTGCTGAAGAAGCTGGCCAAGCTGGAAACCGTGCGCACCCTCGCCGCGGGCGAGGAAGCGCCGCTGTCGGCCATCGCCCTGGTTGGCGATCTGCAGGTGCTGGTGCCGATGGCTGGGCTGATCGACAAGGATGCCGAACTGGCGCGGCTGGACAAGGAGATCGCGCGGCTGGACGGCGAGGTCAAGCGCGTCGGCGGCAAGCTGTCCAACGCCGGCTTCGTCGACAAGGCGCCGCCAGAGGTGATCGACAAAGAACGCGCCAAGCTGGCCGAGGCCGAACAGGCCAAGGCCCGTCTGGTCGAGCAGCGCGAGCGCATTGCCACGCTGTAAGCGCAAGGCCGGCATCGATGCCGGCCTTTTGTTATCGATGATCTTGATTGATCGCAACGCATCGCCGGCGACGAGCAGCCATCATGTCGCCGCCATATTCGAACAAAAAACTGACAGAGCCGCATAACGCTTCACGTCAGCGAATCCCGCCTGTAACGCCAGCCTTCGATTCCGATCGGTGCATGTCGTCTGCGCGCGTTGTTCAGCTGCAGAAGCCGCCGCCAAGCGTCTGTCGATGCTGTGCCGGTTGCTCATTCGGCGACCGGTACCTTTCCAGATGGGAGCTTTTCTGCGATGTACGCACTCATGGCCGTGGTATTCGTCATCGGTTATCTCTGCATAGCCTTCGAACATCCACTGAGAATCGACAAGGCAGCCGCCGCCTTGCTCACCGCGGTGCTGACCTGGACCGTGTTGGTCCTGGGGGCCGATGAGATTCTGCCGCTGCTGCAGCCTGGCACCCATGACCCGGCGGATTCGTCGGCCACGGTGGTCGAAGCCCTGCGCCATCATCTCGGCGAAATCTCGGAGATCCTGTTCTTTCTGCTCGGCGCGATGACCATTGTCGAGCTGATCGACTCCCATGAAGGCTTCAAGGTCATCACCGACCGCATCCAGACGCGCAAGCGCGTGCACCTGCTGTGGATCGTCGGGCTGATCACCTTCTTTCTCTCCGCGGTGCTGGACAACCTCACCACCACCATCGTCATGGTCTCGCTGTTGCGCAAACTGATCCGCGGGCGCCCCGAGCGCTGGCTCTACGTCGGTATCGTGGTGATCGCCGCCAACGCCGGAGGCGCCTGGTCGCCGATCGGCGACGTGACCACCACGATGCTGTGGATCGGCACGCAAATTTCCGCAGGCGGCATCATCACCGGCCTGTTCGTGCCCAGTCTGGTCTGCCTGCTGGTGCCGCTGCTGATTCTCAGCTTCCGTCTGCGCGGCGAAGCTCCACGGCCGCGGGCGCGGGCACACCTGGCGGAGCAACAGCCACCGGCCACCACGGTGTTCGAGCGCAATCTGGTACTGGGCCTGGGTCTTGGCTCGCTGCTGTTCGTCCCGATCTTCAAGACCATCACCCACCTGCCGCCGTACATGGGCATTCTCTTCGGCCTCGGCCTGCTGTGGATCACCACCGAATACATCCATCGCGGCAAGAACGATGAACACAAGCACCCGCTTTCGGTGGTCGGCGTGCTGCGCAAGGTCGATACACCCAGCGTGCTGTTCTTCCTCGGCATTCTGCTGGCGGTTTCCAGCCTCGCCACGGCTGGCCATCTGACCCAGGTGGCCGAAGGGCTGCGCCAGTCGCTGGGCAACATCTATGCGATCAACTATGCCATCGGGCTGCTGTCGGCAATCGTCGACAACGTGCCGCTGGTGGCCGGCGCCATGAAAATGTACCCGCTGGTCAGCCCCGAGATGCTTGCCGCAGCCGCGCCGGATGAATCCGGCTGGCTGTCGCAGTTCCTCACCGACGGCACCTTCTGGGAGCTGCTCGCCTACTGCGCGGGTACTGGCGGCAGCAGCCTGATCATTGGCTCTGCGGCGGGCGTCGCGGCGATGGGCATGGAGAAGATCAGCTTTACCTGGTATCTCAAGCGGGTCAGCCTGCTCGCGTTCCTCGGTTACACCGCCGGTGCGGTGACCTACATCGGCATGCTCGCGCTGACCTGACGATCACTCGCGACCAACTCATCCGAGGCATTGCAACCCGCAATGCCTCGGACAAGAGGCTCCTCCATGACCACCAGCAAGACCAGAACCAGCTTCTACCGCCGACTCTACGTCGCCTGGCTGATCGACAGTGGCGCCGCCACCAGCGTCCCGGCGCTGATGACAATCACCGGCATGCCGCGCCGCACTGCGCAGGACACTCTCGCCGCGCTGGCCGAGCTGGACATCGACTGCCACTTCGAGCAGGACGACGGCGAACGACACAACGCCGGCCATTACAGCATCCGCGACTGGGGTGCCATCGACCGCCGCTGGATCGAGCGCAACCTGCCGCGCCTCAAATCCGTTCTCGGCTATCCCTGACTCTCCATGAACGGCGATCTGCTGTTGGTTCTGGGCCTGCTGGCCATCTGCGTCGGGCTGTTCATCGCCAACCGTCCGCGCATGGATGTGGTCGCGCTGCTGGCGATGGTCGCCCTGCCGCTGTCCGGCGTGCTGACCATCGACGAGGCGCTGGCCGGCTTCAGCGACCCCAGCGTACTGCTGATCGCCGCGCTGTTCGTCATCGGCGACGGGTTGGTGCGTACCGGCATCGCCTACCGCCTGGGCGATTGGCTGATGCGCCGCGCTGGCAGCAGCGAGAGCCGGCTGCTGATTCTGCTGATGCTGGCCGTGGCGGGGCTCGGCTCGGTGATGAGCTCCACCGGCGTGGTGGCGATCTTCATTCCCGTGGCGCTCGGCATCGCCGCGCGCATGCAGCTGTCGCCGCGACGGCTGATGATGCCGCTGGCATTCGCCGGTTTGATCAGCGGCATGCTGACGCTGGTCGCCACGCCGCCGAACATGGTGGTGCACAGCGAATTGCGTCGTGCCGGCCTGGACGGCTTCGCCTTCTTCGACTTCGCGCCCATCGGCCTCGCCATCCTGTTGCTCGGCATCGGCTACATGCTGCTGGCGCGCCGCTGGCTGGGCGGCAATGACCGGCATGAACAGCCGCGACCGCGCCTGACGCTGGCCGACCTGGCCCAGGCCTACTGCCTCGACGAGCGCGAGCGGCGGTTACGCGTCAAGCCCGGTTCGATCCTCGGCGACCGCGTGCTGGACGAGCTGGAGCTGCGCAAGCAGTACGGCATCAACGTGATCGCCATCGAACGCCAGCACCGCTTTCGCAAGCTGTTGCTGATGGCTACCGGCAATACCGAGCTGCTCGTCGGCGACGTGCTGCTGGTCGATCTGGCCAGCCCGGCGATCGGCCTGCTCGGTGCCTTCGACGAACTCGGCCTGGAGCCTCTGCAGCTGTCGCGCTCCTATTACGCCGATCATTCGCATGAGCTGGGCCTGGCCGAGGTCGCGCTGCCACCCGATTCGAGCCTGCCAGGCAAGACGATCCAGCAGCTGGGCTTTCGCAGTCATCACAAGCTCAACGTGGTCGGCCTGCGGCGCAATCACCAGGCGCTGCGTGGTCTGCTGGTGGACGAGAAGCTCAAGCCAGCCGATACCCTGCTGGTCGCCGGCAGCTGGAAGCACATCCACCGTCTGCAGGGCCTGAGTCGCGACTTCCTGGTGCTCAGCTTGCCGGCGGAGGTGGATGACGTGGCGCCCGCCGCCCGCCGGGCGCCGTTCGCCCTGTTAAGCCTGGCGGCGATGGTGGCGCTGATGGTCAGCGGCCTGGTGCCGAACGTGCTGGCAGCGCTGATCGGCTGCCTGCTGATGGGGCTGTTGCGCTGCATCGACATGGACAGCGCCTACAAGGCCATTCACTGGCAGAGCCTGATTCTGATCGTCGGCATGCTGCCCTTCGCCCAGGCGCTGCAGAAAACCGGTGGCATCGCCCTGGCCACCAGCGGGCTGATCGGCCTACTGGGCGACGCCGGGCCGTATGCGCTGCTGGCCTGCCTGTTCGTGCTCACCGCCGTGATCGGGCTGTTCATCTCCAACACGGCGACCGCCGTGCTGATGGCGCCGATTGCGCTGTCGGTGGCCGAACAGTTGGGGGCGTCGCCCTATCCCTTCGCCATGACCGTCGCGCTGGCCGCCTCGGCCGCCTTCATGACGCCCGTCTCTTCACCGGTGAACACCCTGGTGCTGAATCCCGGGCATTACCGCTTCACCGATTTCGTGCGCATCGGCGTGCCCTTCACGCTGCTGGTGATGCTGGTCTCGCTGCTGCTGGTGCCGTTGCTGTTCCCATTCCAGGGCTGATGGCCGGCAATAAGTGGCATGGTCGCCGGCGCCGTGGGCGGTTACTCTCGGCCTCCCATACCAACAAGAAATCCCCCATGTCGCACCGCCCTGCCCTGTTCCCGGTTCTGCTCGCCGGCGCCACGCTGCTGCTGGTCGTCCACGGCCTCGGTCGCTTCGTCTACACCCCCCTGCTGCCCTGGTTGGTGGAAGATGGCCTGCTCAGCGTGCAGCAGGGCGCCAGCATCGCCAGCTGGAACTACCTTGGTTATCTGATCGGCGCGCTGCTCGCGTTGCGCTGGCACCGCGTTGCGCAGATTCGCCGCAGCCTGCCCTGGGCACTGGCGCTGCATCTGCTCAGCGCACTGCTGCAAACCCAGGCGCAATCGCCCGATGCGCTCGCCGCGCTGCGTCTGGCCAACGGCATCGCCAACGGCCTGGTGTTCGTGCAGGCGCCATCGTTGATTCTCGAGTGGCTGGCTCGCCATCAGCGCGCGTCGTCCAGCGGCCTTGTCTATCTGGGCGTCTGCGTCGGGCTGATCGTCTCCAGTCTGCTGGTCAGCCTGAGCGATGGACTGCTGCAGGGTGCCGAGCGCTGGTGGCCGGCGGCGCTGCTGTCGCTGCCGCTGGCCTGGTGGGGCTGGCGCCAGCTGGCGAAGCTGGATCTGCCGAACGAAACGCCGGCCGGCGATCCGGCCACGGCACCCAGCGGCCGGCTGTTCGACCGGGCCAGCACGCCGCTGTTCCTCTCCTATGCCGGCGCCGGCATGGGCTACATCCTGCCGATGACCTTCCTGCCGATGATCGCGAGATTGCAGGTCGAGCCCGGCGATTTCCTCATCGATGGCAGCTGGTTGGTGGTCGCCCTGTCGACCCTGCCTTCGCCTTGGCTGTGGAACCGCCTGGGCGTGCGCCTTGGCGACGATATCGCACTGCGTCTGAGCTACTTGATGCAACTGCTCGGCGTGCTGGCGGTGCTGCTGTTACCCGGCGCGAGCGGCATCCTGCTCTGCGCGGTGCTGGTCGGTGGCACCTTCCTCGGCACCGTGCTGCTGACCCAGCGCCTGGCGCGTACGCTGCATCCGCATCAGGGGCCGCGCCTGTCCGCGGCGCTGATTGCCCTGTACGGCCTGACCCAGCTCGCCGCGCCCTGGCTGACCAGCCTCTGGATGGGTGTCGGCGGCAGCCTGCACAGCGCCTTCTGGCTCGGCGCCGGCGCGCTGCTCTGGGGCTTGCTATGGATGCTGGCGGTGCCGCGCCGGCGGTGAAACCTGTGGGACAATGCGCGCCCCGTTCGCAGCGATTCGTCCCACCATGTCCGTCCGCAAACCCAAGGCCCCGGCCAGCGCCAAGCCCGACCGCCCGCTCCTGCATCCGCGCAACCGCCACAGCGGGCGCTACGATTTCCCTGCGCTGATCGCCGGCTGCCCGGCGCTGGCCGACTTCGTCATCGTCAATCCGTACGGCAAGCAGAGCATCGATTTCGCCGACCCGGCCGCGGTGAAGGTATTCAACCGCGCGCTGCTCAAGCAGTTCTACGGGATCGAGCACTGGGACATCCCAGCCGGCTACCTGTGCCCGCCCGTACCCGGGCGCGCCGACTACCTGCACGGCCTGGCCGACCTGCTGGCCGCCGACAACGCCGGAAGCATTCCGCGCGGCCGGCAGATCCATGCGCTGGATATCGGCACCGGGGCCAACTGCATCTATCCGCTGATCGGCCACTGCGAGTACGGCTGGCGCTTCACCGGCTCGGATATCGACACCGTCGCACTGAACACCGCGCAGACGATCGTCGCGGCGAACCGGCTGAGCGACGCCATCGAGCTGCGCCGGCAGCCTGATCGCCGGCACATCTTCCAGGGTCTGCTGCAGGCGAACGAGCGCTTCGATCTCAGCCTGTGCAACCCGCCGTTTCATGCCTCGGTCAGCGAAGCGACGGCCGGCAGCCAGCGCAAATGGCGCAACCTCGGCAAGCTCGACCCCAAGCGCAAGCTGCCCGTGTTGAACTTCGGCGGACAGGCAGCGGAGCTGTGGTGCGAGGGCGGTGAGGCGGCGTTCATCGCCCGGCTGGCCGAGGAAAGCGTGGCGGTCAGCCAGCAGATCTGCTGGTTCAGCACGCTGGTCTCGAAAGGCGGCAACGTCGCCCCGCTGCAGGCCAGGCTGCGCAGGCTAGGGGCGCGGGAGGTACGGACGCTGGACATGGCCCAGGGCCAGAAGCGCAGCCGCTTCGTGGCATGGACCTTTCTCGACGTGGATCAGCGTGCGCAATGGCGCGCACGGCGTGGGTTACAACAACAGGCCTGATCGGGCGGCGATCAGACCACCAGATCCCAAAGCTGCTTGTTCTTCAGCGCCAGCGTCTGGATGTAGCGCGGTTCACCGTTGATTTCTTCCAGCTCGGTCATGCCGGCCAGTTCGCCCACCACGCGATAGCGCTTGCCGGCGCGCTTGTCCTGCAAAGGATAGAGCTTGGCGATGTGCTGGGCGAGTTCGGTGAGGGTGGTCATGTGTGGGCTCCATAAAACTGCGTGCAGCAGCTTTTTACAGTGCTTTGATTACGGTTCTGCGACAGAGATTGCCGCCTCGCTCGTTGGAACCCGACAACGGCGATTTGATTCCGTACACGCGGCGATTTTTTCCGAACGGCGGCGAACCGCTCAACAAATCCCCATTCCCAGCTGCAGCAGCGCCAAACCGCCACGCTGCCAGCCGAGCCACGCCAGCAGGAGCAGACCGCCGAGCAGCGCGGCCAGCACCACGGCGAATCCCAGCCGGCGCATCACCCACCCGCCTGCGCGGCGCGCAGCCGCGCCACCGGCTGCTCGCGGATCGGCCAGTTCAACGCCGCCGCCATCAGGCTGAGGGCGATCGCGATCTGCCAGACCAGGTCGTAACTGCCGGTACGGTCGTACAGCCAGCCGCCCAGCCAGCCACCGAAGAACGAACCGATCTGATGGAACAGGAAGGCAATCCCGCCGAGCATCGACAGATTGCGCACGCCGAACATCGTCGCCACCGTGCCGTTGGTCAGCGGCACCGTGGACAGCCACAGCAACCCCATCGCGACACCGAACGCATAGGCGCTCCACACGCTCAGCGGTGCCAGCAGAAACGCGCTGATCACCACCCCACGAATCAGATACAAGGCCGCCAGCAAGCGCGGTTTCGAATAGCAGCTGCCCAGCCAACCGGCGGTGTAGGTGCCGACGATATTGAACAGCCCGACCAGCGCCAGCACCGTGGTGCCGACCTGCGCCGGCAGGTGCTGATCGACCAGATAGGCCGGCAAATGCACGCCGATGAATACCACCTGGAAGCCGCAGACGAAGAATCCCAGCGCCAGCAGGCGAAACCCGGAATGCCCGACCGCCTCACGCAGCGCCTCGCCAAGCGACTGCTGCGCGCCCGGCGGCACCGGCGCCTGGCGGTCGCCGCGCATCATCGCCGCCAGCGGCACGATCAGCGCGATCAGCAGCCCCAGCGCCAGCAGCGCCGAGGACCAGCCCAGCCACTCGATCAGCCCGAGGCTGCCCGGCAGCATGATGAACTGGCCGAACGAACCGGCCGCGGCGGCGATGCCCATCGCCATGCTGCGCTTCTCCATCGGCACGGCACGCCCCACCGCCCCGAGAATCACCGAGAAGGAGGTTCCCGAAAGCCCCAGGCCGATCAGCACACCGGCACTCAGGCTCAGCGCCAGCGGTGTGTCCGCACTGGCCATCAGCACCAGGCCGATCGCATAGAGAATGCCGCCGACCAGCACCGCGCGCGCGACGCCGAAGCGATCGGCCAGCGCGCCGGTGACCGGCTGCGCCAGCCCCCAGATCAGGTTCTGCAGCGCGATGGCAAAGGCGAATACCTCACGCCCCCAACCGAACTCCGCGCTCATCGGCGGCAGGAACAGGCCAAAGCCATGCCGCACACCGAGCGACAGCGCGAGGATCAACGAGCTGCCGAGCAGCATCCAGCCGCAGGTACGCCATGCCGAAGTCATCAGTGTTCATTCCTTGGGAAAAGACGGCCAGTTTACTCAGTGCTCCCCCTAGCGCCGCAACTGCTCATCGGACTGTCCCGCTCGGTTAAACTGCAGCTGTTCTGCCCCTCCCTGAATGAGTAGCCCATGCCGATTCGCCACTGCATTGTTCATCTGATCGAGAAAAAGCCCGACGGCAGCCCTGCCGTGCTCCATGCGCGCGACTCCGAGCTAGGCGCCTCGCAGGCGATGGAAAACCTGCTGGCCGACCTCAACGAGAGCTACAACGCCAAGCAGGGCAAGGCCTGGGGCTATTTCCACGAGGAGTCCGGTGCCTACCCGTTCAGCGGCTGGCTGGGCCAGTACCTGGACCAGGCGAGCGACTTCACCGCGTTCAGCCGCCAGGCGGTCGAGCACCTGCAGAAGCTGATGGAAGAATCCAACCTTTCCACCGGCGGCCACGTGCTGTTCGCCCACTACCAGCAAGGCATGACCGACTACCTGGCCATCGCCCTGCTGCATCACAGCGAAGGCGTGACCGTCACCGACGCGCTGGACGTGGCGCCGGCCCGACACCTCGACCTCGGCCAGTTGCACCTCGCCGCGCGCATCAACATTTCCGAGTGGCAGAACAACAAGCAGTCCCGGCAGTACATCTCCTTCATCAAGGGCAAGAACGGCAAGAAGGTTTCGGAATACTTCCGCGACTTCATCGGCTGCCAGGAAGGCGTCGATGCGCCGGGCGAGACCCGCACGCTGCTCAAGGCGTTCAGCGATTTCGTCGAAAGTGAGGACCTGCCCGAAGAGCAGGCCCGCGAGAAAACCAGCGCACTGGTCGACTATGCCAGCACGCAGGCCAAGCTCGGTCAGCCGATGACCCTCGAAGAGCTGTCCGGGGTGATCGACGAGGACCGCCCGAAGGCGTTCTACGACCACATCCGCAACAAGGACTACGGGCTGTCGCCGGAGATTCCGCCGGACAAGCGCACCCTGAACCAGTTTCGCCGCTTCACCGGGCGCGCCGAGGGTCTGTCGATCAGCTTCGAGTCGCACTTGCTGGGCTCGAAGATCGAGTACGACGAGGCGCGCGACATGCTGATCATCCGCCAGTTGCCGACGCAGCTGAAAGACCAGCTCAAACGCCGCAAGGACTGATCACCCGAGGCCCCTCATGTCGCGCCTGCCCGATGCCATTCTCGATGATTGCCTGTGCAACCCAGCGGCGCCGCTGGCCGGCGACCCCGCCCGTCAGTACGGTCTGGACAAGGCGCAGGCACAGGCGCAACTGCTCACGCTCAAGGGCTGGCTGCGCGAACGGCTGACCATGCTCTGGGCCAATCGCCACGCTGCCTTGCTGCTGGTGCTGCAAGGCCCCGACTGCGCCGGCAAGAATGGTGTCATTCGTCGCGTACTGAGCGGGCTCGACCCGCTGGCGCTGGCCGCCAGCAGCTTCCAGGCGCCGAATGCCGAGGAGCGCGCGCACGACTTCCTCTGGCGCTATCGGCGGCGTCTGCCCGCGCCCGGCACGCTCGCCATCTTCGACCGCAGCTATTACGAGGCACTGGTCAGCGACCTGCGCGACGGCCTGTGCGAGACCGCCGATTTGGCGCCGCGGCAGGCGGCGATCCGCGCGCTGGAAGAGGAACTGCCGAGCCTGCACATCCGCCCGCTGAAGTGCTACTTGCAGATTTCCTGCGCCGAGCAGAAGCGCCGCCTGCATCAGCGTCTGGAGCAGCCGAACAAGCGCTGGAAGCTGAGCGCCAGCGATCTCGACGATCACCGCGACTTCGCCCACCGCGAGGCGCGCTGGGCCGAGGTGCTCGCCGCCAGCCATCTGCCGAACGCACCCTGGTATGTGATCCCCGCCGATCATCGCTGGCTGCGCGACCTGCTCGTCGCCAGCCTGCTCGCCCGGGAGCTTGAACAGCTGGCACAGGATTGGCCGCAGCGGCCGGCGCCCTTCAGCGCCGACGATCTGCAAGGCATTGCGTGCGAACCCCGGCGCTGACCGCGCTGGGCTGGCTGCTGGCCAGCCTCGTCGCCCCGGCTGCCGCGCAGGAGCAGGCGCCCGGCCTGTCCGCGCAGGCGCTGCGCTTCACCGTGGCCAATGCCGAATTCACCCTGATGCACGAAATGGGGCATCTGCTGATCAGCGAACTCGGCCTGCCCGTGCTCGGCCGCGAGGAAGATGCCGCCGACCAGCTCGGTTTCATGGGGCTGTTTCTGCTGCACGACCGCCAGCATGACGCCGCGTTCTACGCCAAGCTGATGGACGTCGCCGACTACTGGCGGCTGGAATGGCGCAACGCCGAGCGCAACGGCGACGGTATCGCGCTCTGGGACAGCCATGCGCTGGATGCGCAGCGCTTCTACAACATCGCCTGCCTGGCCTACGGCAGCGACCCGGACCGGCTCGACTGGGTGCTCGACGTCAGCGGGCTGCCGGCCGAGCGCGCGCTCTACTGCCCCGAGGAATACCAGCAGGTAGCGCACGCCGTGCGCTGGCTGCGCGAGCGCCTGCAACCGCCGGCGCCCGGCACACCGCGGCATCGGATCGCCGTGGTCTACGACGATCCGCCGGGCCATCTGGCGGACGCGGCGGCGCTGCATCAAAAAATCCGCGCCAGCGGCGAGCTGGAAGCGGTGGCGCGCAAGGCGAGCGAGGCCTTCGACCTGCCGCGCGACCTCACGCTGCGCATGACCACCTGCGGCGCGCCCGACGCCTGGTTCAACCGCATCAGCGGCGAACTGACGCTGTGCTACGAGCGCGTCGCCTATTTCCGCGATCTGGCCGCCCAGCTGCCCGCCGAACGCGCACCGCAACCTGCCCGCTGACGCCCCTTAGCAGGCTTCGATGCGGTAACCCAGGCGCGGGAAATGCACGTGGACCACACCTGCGCGCGCGTCTTCGCGGCGCAGGATCAGTTCCTCGCTGCCGGCGAACAGCAGCTCGCCCTCCACCGGATCGCTGCCGTAATCCACCGCACGGATCACCACGCGCTGCCCCTGGGCGAAGCCGTTCGGCTCGGCGAACGGCTCATCCGGCAAGGCCGCCGGCGTCGCCTCGCGGGCGATCTGCAATGCGTGCTCGGCCGGCAGCTCGCTGAACGAGCCATGCCCGACGCCCAGCACCTTGCCCAACCAAGCGCGGACATCCGGGTAATCGTCCACCAGCGGCGCGGTCACCGGCGTCGCCCGCAGGAACCACAGGCAGTGCGCCACGGCAAAATCGGCCAGCGACGGCGCGGCACCGAACAGGAACTCACCCTCGCTGCGCGCCAGCTGCTGCTGCAGCCGCGCCATGTAGGTCGGCCAGTCGTTCTTCGCCTGCGCCAGCGAAACGCGGCTGACGCTGCCGTTGCTGAACAGCTGCGCACGATCCTTGCCGAAGGTCTCGACGAATTCCTTGGGCACATTGGCAAAGCGCAACGCCATCGACTCCGGCTGGAACACCAGGCTCACCGCAGTAAGGAACAGCACCGAATCAGCCCATGCGGCGAGCACCGCGACGTTGAACTCCTGGCCCTCGGGAAACAGCTCAGGCGTAGCCTTCTCAGCCTCCAGGCGCCGGGCGATCAACGCGGTGTCGCAGTACACGTCGGCACCGACCTGCAGCACCGGCGTGCGCCGGTAGCCGCCGGTCAGCGCAGTCAGATCGGGCTTGGGCATCACCGGCGGAATCAGCACCGAGCGCCACGACAGCTGTTTGAAGCCCAGCAGCAGACGCGCCTTCTCGGCAAAGGGCGAGGTGGGATAGTGGTGCAGGATCAGCTCGTGCATGGACAGGCTCCGCCGGATGTAGGAAAGAGCCTCAGCTTAGACGCTCGGCCGACGCCAGCCTATCGGCCGATTGATGCGTCATTCACGACGCCGGGGTTTCGGTCACCAACCGCTCCTTGGCGCTCTTGCTCAGGCGCTTGATGGCGATTTCGCGCCGCAGCGCCGCGCCCTTGTCAGCACAGGCCTCGACATACACCAGCGCCATCGCCGGGCTGGAATGGAAGAAGCGCGCGCCGCGCCCCCGCTGATGCTCGGCGAAGCGCCGCTGAGCGTCGTCGCTGATGCCGCAGTACAGCGCGCCATTGGCGGCACGCACCAGATAGACATACCAAGGCTTTGAATCGGCGACGGTCATGGGCGGTGAAGAATCTCGGGGCAACAGGCGCGCCGCATTATGCCGTAGCCAGCCACGTGCCGTGGACGGAACGACGCAATCGTCCGCCACTGGCCGGGCAAACGACCGAAGCCATCAAGCGGCGCTGCAGGCCGCGAAGGGCGGGCGCTGCAGCGCCATTGCCGCCTTCTGACGCGGCGCCGGAGTGGCGTGCTCGTAGCAGACAGCCGTTTCGCTGTCCAGATATGGTGGCCGAACGCCTTTGCGTATACTGCGCCGATGTTTTCTCAAACTGCGTTCCGCAAGCGCTGCGCCTGCTGGCTGTTGGCGACCGGAGTCCTCCTGATGCTCGGCAGTTGCGCTGAAAAGCCCAACGAGCTCGAACGGATACAGGAGGAAGGCGTGCTGCGCGTGATCACCCGCAACAGCCCCGCCACCTATTTCCAGGACCGCAACGGCGAAGCCGGCTTCGAGTATGAGCTGGTCAAGCGCTTCGCCACCGAGCTGGGCGTCGAGCTGGAAATCGAAACCGCCGACAACATCGACGAAATCTTCACCCGCCTCAATCGCCCCGGCGGTCCGGCGCTGGCCGCTGCCGGAATGGTCGCCAGCGAAGGTCGCCAGGCGCTGGCGCGCTTCACCCATTCCTACCTGGATGTCACCACCCAGGTGGTCTACCGCAACGGCCAGCGCCGTCCGCGCAAACCCGAGGACCTGGTCGGCAAACGCATTCTGGTACTCAAGGGCAGCAGCCAGGCGGAAAAGCTCGCCGCCCTGCAGCGCGAACTGCCGGAGCTGCGCTACGAAGAATCCGCCGCGGTGGAGGTGGTCGACCTGCTGCGCATGGTCGACGAGGGACAGATCGACCTGACCCTGGTCGAGTCCAACGAGCTGTCGATGAACCAGGTGTATTTCACCAACATCCGCACCGGTTTCGACCTCGGCGAGCAGAACAGCCTGTCGTGGATTCTCGCCAAGGGCGAAGACGACAGCCTGCTGCAGGCCGCCAACCAGTTTCTCGATCAGGCACAGACGAACGGCACGCTGCAGCGCCTGCGCGAACGCTACTACGGGCATGTCGACGTGCTCGGCTACGTCGGCGCCTATGCCTTCGCCAAGCACCTGCAGCAGCGCCTGCCGCGCTACGAGAAGACCTTCCGCGAGACCGCCAAGGAGCATGGCATCGACTGGCGGCTGCTCGCGGCGATCGGCTATCAGGAGTCACACTGGCAACCCGATGCGACCTCCAAGACCGGGGTGCGCGGGCTGATGATGCTCACGCTCAACACCGCCAACGCGATGGGCGTGACCAACCGCCTGGACCCGAAACAAAGCATTCGCGGCGGCGGCAAGTACCTGGTGCAGGTGCGCGACAGTCTGCCCGAGAGCATCGAGGAGCCGGACCGCACCTGGTTCGCGCTGGCCGCCTACAACGTCGGCGGAGGCCATCTGGAGGACGCGCGCAAGCTCGCCGAGGCCGAAGGCCTGAACCCGAACAAGTGGCTGGACGTGAAGCGGATGCTGCCGCGCCTGGCGCAGAAGCAGTGGTACAGCAAGACGCGCTACGGCTATGCGCGTGGCGGCGAACCCGTGCATTTCGTCGCCAACATCCGCCGCTACTACGACATTCTCACCTGGGTGACCCAGCCGCAGCTCGAGGGGCAGAAACTGGTACAGGGCAATCTGCACGTGCCCGGCATCTACGCCACCGAAATCGAAGAGAACCTGCCGCCGCTGTGATCCGCCGGGCCGCGCTCAGCCGCGACCGATCGGCGCGAAGACCGCGCGGGTCTGTTCGGCCAGCAGCGCGGGCGCCAGCTCGACTTCCAGCCCGCGCCGACCGGCACTGACATGGATGCTCGGCTGCGCCTGTGCCGAACTGTCGATGAAGGTACGCAGGCGCTTCTTCTGCCCCAACGGGCTGATGCCACCGAGCAGATAGCCGGTGGTGCGTTGCGCCACCTGCGGATCGGCCATCTCCACCTTCTTCACGCCGGCCGCCTGTGCCAGCGCCTTGAGGTCGAGCGTGCCGGCCACCGGCACCACCGCCACCAGCAACTCGTTCTTCTCGCTGCAGGCGAGCAGCGTCTTGAATACCCGCGCCGGATCGAGGCCGAGCTTTTCGGCGGCCTCTAGCCCATAGGAGGCCGTCTTCGGGTCGTGTTCGTAGCTATGCACGCGATGTTCGACGCGCGCTTTTTTCAGCAGATCGATGGCAGGTGTCATGTTCTGTAATGATGTGGCTGGCTGAATGCCTGTACCTTAGCAGGCAACGCATCCGCGGTGAGCACTCCATGCAGCATCCTCCCCTCGCGCCTGTCGCCGAAATCTACGATCTGGCCGTGGTCGGCGGCGGTATCAACGGTGTCGGCATCGCTGCGGATGCCGCCGGGCGCGGCCTGTCGGTCTACCTCTGCGAGCAGGGCGACCTGGCGCAGCACACCTCGTCAGCCAGCAGCAAACTGGTGCACGGCGGCCTGCGCTATCTGGAGCATTACGAACTGCGCCTGGTGCGCGAGGCCCTGGCCGAACGCGAAGTGCTGCTGAACATGGCGCCGCACATCGTCGCGCCGCTGCGCTTCATCCTGCCGTACCGCCCGCATCTGCGCCCGGCCTGGATGATCCGCACCGGCCTGTTCCTCTATGACCATCTGGGTCGACGCGAACGCCTGGCACCCTCGCGTCGCCTGCGGTTCGGCGCGGACAGCCCGCTCAAGACCGAGATCACCCAGGGCTTCGAATATTCGGACTGCTGGGTCGACGATGCTCGCTTGGTGGTGCTCAACGCCATGTGCGCCCGCGAGCACGGCGCGCACATCCACACCCGCACCCGCTGCGTCAGCGCGCGACACAGCAAGGGCCTGTGGCATCTGCATCTGGAACGGGGCGACGGCAGCCGCTACTCGCTGCGCGCCCGTGCGCTGGTGAATGCCGCCGGGCCGTGGGTAACCGATTTCCTGCGCGAATCGCTTCGCCAGCGCCCCGCGCACGCCATCCGCCTGGTCCAGGGCAGCCACCTGATCGTGCCCAGGCTCTACGACGGCGGGCACGCCTACATCCTGCAGAACGACGACCGCCGCATCGTCTTCGTGATCCCCTACCTGGAGCAGTTCAGCCTGATCGGCACCACCGATCGCGAATACCGCGGCGATCCGGCCCAGGTGACGGTCACCGAAGACGAAATCCAGTACTTGTTGGCGGTGGTCAACCGCCACTTCAAGCGGCAGCTGCAGGCCGAGGACATTCGCCACCGCTACGCCGGCGTGCGCCCGCTGTGCGACGACGAATCCTCCGATCCGTCGGCGATCACCCGCGACTACACGCTGGTGCTGAATGCCGAGGGCCACGAGCCGCCCCTGCTGTCAGTGTTCGGCGGCAAGCTGACCACCTATCGCAAGCTTGCCGAAGCCGCACTGGCCGAACTCGCCCCCTGGTTCGCACGGATGAAACCGGCCTGGACCCACGACGCACGCCTGCCCGGCGGCGAGGACATGAGCACCCCGCGCGACCTCACCGAGGCGCTGTGCACCGGCGCGCCCTGGCTGCCCGAGGCGCTGGCGCGGCGCTGGGCACACAGCTACGGCAGCCGCAGCTGGAGGCTGCTGCACGGTTTGCACGTCCTGGCCGATCTCGGCGAACACTTCGGCAGCGGGCTGTATGCCCGCGAGGTGGATTATCTGATCGCCGTGGAATGGGCACTGAGCGTCGAGGACATTCTCTGGCGGCGCAGCAAGCTCGGCCTGTTCCTCGATGCCCAAGGCCGGGCACGTCTGGACGACTACCTGCAACGGCAGACACCCGAACGCCTGCCGCTGTTCGCCGCCCCCGACGCCGCTACGCTGCGTCAGGCCTGAACCGCGGCGACGGCGCGCGGCTGGCGAGCATGGCTGCGGCGCAACTGCCGCGCGGCAGCCACCATGTTCACCAGCGCCGCCTCTGTCTCCGCCCAAGCGCGGGTCTTCAGCCCGCAGTCGGGGTTGACCCACAAGCGCTCGGCGGGGATGCGCTCGGCGGCCTTCGTCAGCAGCTCGACCATTTCCGCGGTGTTCGGCACCCGCGGCGAGTGAATGTCGTAGACGCCCGGGCCGATCTCGTTGGGATAGTCAAAGGCCCGGAACGCCTCCAGCAGCTCCATCTGCGAGCGCGAGGTCTCGATGGTAATGACGTCGGCATCCATCGCCGCGATGGCCTCGATCACGTCGTTGAACTCGCTGTAGCACATGTGCGTATGGATCTGCGTCTCATCGCGCACGCCGCTGGCGCACAGGCGGAAAGCCTCCACCGCCCAGTCGAGGTAGCCCTGCCACTGCGCGCGGCGCAGCGGCAGCCCCTCGCGGAACGCCGCCTCGTCGATCTGCACGATGCGGATGCCGGCGGCCTCCAGGTCGCAAACTTCATCGCGGATCGCCAGCGCCAGCTGCCGCGCCTGCACCTCGCGGCTCACATCCTCGCGCGGGAAGGACCACATCAGCATGGTCACCGGGCCGGTGAGCATGCCCTTCATGACCTTGCCGGTCTGCTGCTGGGCATAGCGGATCCACTCCACCGTCATCGGTCGCGGACGGCTCAGGTCGCCGTAGATGATCGCCGGCTTCACGCAACGCGAACCGTAGCTCTGCACCCAGCCGAAACGGGTGAAGGCATAGCCATCGAGCTGCTCGGCGAAGTACTCGACCATGTCGTTGCGCTCGGCCTCGCCGTGCACCAGCACGTCCAGACCAAGCTGTTCCTGCACCGCCACCGCGTGCCGAATCTCCGCCTGCATGGCGGCGATGTAGTCGGCTTCGCCGAGTGTGCCAAGTCGATGGGCCTGACGCGCCTGACGGATCGCCGCCGTCTGCGGGAAGGAGCCGATGGTGGTGGTCGGAAACGCCGGCAGCTGCAGATGCGCGCGCTGCTTCGCGATGCGCTCGGCAAACGGCGATGCGCGGCGGCTGTCTGCGGGCGTGATGGCGACCAGCCGCGCGCGCACCGCCGGGTTGTGGATGCGCGGCGATGTGGCCCGCGCCTGCTGCACCGCGCGGCTTTCGGCCAGCGCGGCTTGCACCTCGGCGGCGTCCGGCTGATTGACCGCGCGGGCCAGCAGCGCTACTTCGGCGCATTTCTGCACGGCGAAGGCCAGCCAGCTCTTCAGCTCGTCATCCAGCCGGTCCTCGCGTGTCAGGTCCACCGGGCTGTGCAGCAGCGAGCAGGATGGTGCCACCCACAGCCGCTCGCCCAGGCGTTCGGCGGCGTGGCGCAGTACCGCCAGCGCCTTGTCCAGATCGCAGCGCCAGACGTTGCGTCCGTCGACCAGGCCGAGCGAGAGCACCTTGTATGCCGGCAGCCGGTCGAGAATCACCGGGTACTGGTCCGGCGCACGCACCAGATCGATGTGCAGACCATCCACCGGCAGCACGGCCGCCAGCCCGAGGTTGTCTTCCAGGCCGCCGAAATAGGTCGCTACCAGCTTCTTCAGCGGCGCACGCTGCAGCACGTTGTAGGCGCGCTCGAAGGCGTTCTTCCACTCCTGCGGCAGGTCCAGCGCGAGAATCGGCTCGTCGATCTGCACCCATTCCACGCCCTGCGCCGCCAGCCGCTCGAGCACCTGACCGTAGACCGGCAGCAGGCGTTCGAGCAGGTCCAGCTTGTCGAACTCCGCGCCCTTGGCCTTGCCCAGCCACAGGTAGCTCAGCGGACCGATCACCACCGGCTTGACCGCATGGCCCAGCGCCAGCGCCTCGTCGACCTCCTCGAACAGCTGCGTCCAGCTCAGCTCGAACTGCTGCTGCGCATCGAACTCCGGCACCAGGTAGTGGTAGTTGGTATCGAACCACTTGGTCATCTCCTGCGCCTGGGCATCGCCGCCGCAGCAGCGCGGGCCGACACCGCGCGCCATCGCGAACAGCGTATCCAGGCCGATCGCGCCGCTGGCCGGGCGGAAGCGCGACGGGATCACGCCGAACATCAGCGAATGGCTCAGCACCTGGTCGTACCAGGCGAAATCGCCCACCGGCAGCAGCTGGATGCCGGCATCGGCCTGCAGCTGCCAATGCCGCGCGCGCAACTGGCGACCGACCTGGCGCAAACCGGCTTCGTCCAGTTCGTGCTTCCAGTACGCCTCCAGGGCTTTTTTCAGTTCGCGGTCGCCGCCGATGCGGGGGAACCCAAGGGAGTGCGCTACGGCCATGACAATCTCCATTCAATTTCAAAATTCAGATGGGAATTGTCGGCCAGCGCCTTCAGTGAAACAAACTCACGCTCTTAACGTTCATCATCAGAATTATTCATGTAGCAGAGCGGAACCAGCGGTTGGCGCAATCGCCCGCTCGACAGCCCCCGCCCCCTGCGCGAAACTGCGCTCGATGAGCGATTCTCATAACGCTGCCGACACCAGGGCAGCGGTTTCCTGTCAAACCAAGGATTGCCGACATGCTGGAAATTCGCCACCTGAAGACCCTTCATGCGCTGCGAGAAACCGACAGCCTGGTAGAAGCCGCCGAGCGGCTGCACCTGACCCAATCGGCGCTCTCCCATCAGTTCAAGGAACTTGAGGAGCGCCTCGGCGTGCAGCTGTTCGTGCGCAAGACGCGCCCGGTGCGCTTCACCAGTGCCGGGCTGCGGCTACTGCAACTGGCCGATAGCCTGTTGCCGCAACTGCGCAGCGCCGAGCGCGATCTGGCGCGGCTGGCCGGTGGCACGGCGGGCCGGCTGCACATGGCGATCGAATGCCACAGCTGCTTTCAGTGGCTGATGCCGACCATCGACCAGTTCCGCGACGCCTGGCCGGAGGTCGAGCTGGACCTGGCCTCGGGCTTCTCCTTCGCGCCGCTGCCGGCGCTGGCGCGCGGCGATCTCGATCTGGTCGTCACCTCCGACCCGATCGACCTGCCGGGTATCACCTACGTGCCGCTGTTCACCTACGAGGCGCTGCTCGCCGTGGCCAACCAGCACCCGCTGGCCACCCGCCCCTACGTGCGCCCGGAGGACCTGGCCACGGAAACGCTGATCACCTATCCGGTGGAACGCGACCGCCTGGACATCTTCACCCGTTTCCTCGAACCGGCCGACGTCGAACCGGCGCAGGTGCGCACCTCGGAACTGACGGTGATGATGATGCAGCTGGTGGCGTCCGGCCGTGGCGTGTGCTGCGTGCCGAACTGGGCGCTGCATGAATACAGCGCGCGCGGCTACGTCACCGCCAAGCGGCTGGGCGAGAAGGGTTTGTTCGCCACGCTGTTCGCCGGCATCCGCTCGGACATGCTCGACTCGCCGTTCATGCGCGACTTCCTGCTGACCGCCAAGGACACCTCGTTCGCCACGCTGGAAGGCGTCAGCGCGGCGGCACGCGGCCGTTAAGCAAACGGGCCGCTAAACCATCTGCAGCGGCTGCGCGCGCCGCGGCGGCGCAAAGGCAGCGTCGATCAGCGCGAGGTCTTCGGCCGTCAGGCGCAAATCGTGCGCCGCGGCATTGACGTGAACATGCGCCGGCTCGACGGCCTTTGGAATCACCAGCACACCGGGCTGACGCAGCGCCCAGGCGAGCGCCACCTGGGCGGGCTGCACGCCATGCCGTCGCGCGACTTCGAGCAACGCCGCATGGCGCAGCAACGGGCCGCCCTGACCGAGCGGACAGTAGGCCATCAGCGGCATGGCGTGCGCCTGGCACCAGGGCAGCAGATCGAATTCGATGCCACGCGCCTGCGGGTTGTAGAGCACCTGATTGACTGCGCAGGCCGCGCCGTCCGGCAGCTCCTGCAGATCGGCCAGATCGAGATTGGACACGCCCCAGGCGCGAATCCGCCCGGCGGCCTTCAACTGCTCGAAGGCCTCGACGGTTTCGGCCAGCGGATACTCGCCGCGCCAGTGCAACAGGTAGAGGTCCAGATAATCGCACCCCAGACGCCGCAGACTGCGTTCGCAGGCCTGCGGGATGCCACGCCGGCTGGCGTTGTGCGGATAGACCTTGCTGACCAGAAAGACCCGCTCGCGGCGGTTGGCGATGGCCTCGCCGACCACCTCTTCGGCTCCGCCCTCGCCGTACATCTCGGCGGTATCGATGAGCGTCATGCCCAGCTCGACGCCCAGGCGCAGCGCCGCCACTTCGCGCGCTCGCTCGGCAGGGCGCTCGCCCATGTGCCAGGTACCCTGACCGATCACCGGCACGGTGCGGCCATCTTGCAGACGCAGCGTGCGCATCAGCTGCCCTCCGCGTTCGCCAGCTCGGCAGCAGCCGGATCGGCCCAGGGGTCGTAGGTGCCGAAGCTCCACAGATGGCCCTCCGGATCACGGCAGGTGAAGCCGCGGCCGCCGTAATCTTCATCCTTCAGCTCGATGACGATCTGCGCCCCCGCCGCCTTGGCTCGGGTGTAGAGCGCGTCGGCGCTGTTGACCACGACATAGATGCCCTGGGTGGAGACGCCGCCGAGCTGGTCAGGCTGGCGCAGCAGTTGGCCGTAGGGCGAATCCACCACCGGCCCGAGCATCAGCATGCCGTTGCCGAAGCTCAGCTGCGCATGGATGACGCCTGCCAGCGGGTCTTCGACGACCCGCTGGCGCTCGAAGTCGAACGCCTGGCACAGCCAGTCGAGGGCACGCGGCACATCGCGATAGCGCAGGCAGGGGATCAGCGTGGCCGTGGTGTTCTTGCTCAGGCGTGACATTCGCGTGCCTCCGGCGGCGTCAACAGGGATAAATCTCTGACCCGCGGCAGCCGCGGATGATTCCTGCCGCTAGAGCTGTTCGCTCAGCCCGAGGCGCACCCCCAGGCCAACCAGCAGCGAGCCCATCACCCGATCGAGCCAGCGACCGACGGCCTGATGGCTGCGCAGCGCCTGACTCGCGCGCGTCGCCAGCACGACCAGCGCACACTCGACGATGATCGCCACCAGCACCACCAGCACGCCGAGGACGAAGAGCTGCAATGCCACCGCACCGTGGTCGGGACGGACGAACTGCGGCAGGAACGCCATGAAGAAGATCGCCGCCTTGGGATTGAGCACATCCACCAGCACGCCCTGACGAAAGGCACGCCAAGCCGATACCGGCGCACGCGCCTCGATCCGCACGCCGCCGGTCGAGCGCAACGCCTGGAACCCGAGGTAGATCAGATAGGCCGCGCCGACATACTTGACCACCGCGAACGCCACCGCGGAGGTGGCCAGAATCGCCGACAGCCCCAGCGCCGCTGCAGCCACATGCACCAGCGCGCCGGTACAGACGCCGAGGCTCGAGACCAGTCCCAGCCGTCGACCGCCGGACAGGGTGCGCGACAGTACATAGAGCAAATCCGGCCCCGGCGACAGATTGAGCGCCAGCGCGGCGGAAAAGAACAACAGCCAGAACGACAGATCTTCCATCAGCAACCTCGGCGACCCTTGGGCAGGAAAACGGAGGGCAATTCGGAGCGCGACGGGTCGGTATGACGAGCATCCGGCACGCCGCGAGTCATGGCAAGACGCAAACCGGGCCATCAGGCGGGCCCTTCAGCTATCGGCATCGGCCAAGCGTGGCGACATTCGGATTCCTTGCATCCGGGCGCAAATGCATTTCGTCGGAAAACTGTCTACCTTCCTCATGAGTGACTTTTTATTGTCGCAACACTGAACTAACCTTCCTTTCGTACTGTCACTACGCCACCCCGCGAATGTGCAGGGACATCGGAGACCATTCGGTCACATTCAGCAAAGGATCTGCGAATGAATGACAACGCCTCATCGGCCGTCGCGCCGTTATCGCCACGTCTGGTACTGCTTTCCCACAGCGAACTGCTCGACGGTGCGCTGCGTCAGCATCTGCTCGAACACCCACGCTGCAGCTTACAGCGCACCACGACGCTGCGTGCCGAGCACACCCAGTGCGAGCTGCTGCTGCTCGATCTCGGCAGCTTCAGCCACGAAGACTGCCTGCAACTGCTGCGCAAGGCTGGCGACACGCCAATCGCCCTGATCAACGCGCTGCCCGAACAGGCGCATCGACTGGTCGAACTGCACCCCTGGATTCGCGGTGTGTTCTACCGCTCGACCCTGCGCAGCAATTTCATCAGCGGCATTCGCACCCTGCTTGCCGGCGGCGACTGGCTGCCGCGCGCGCTGATGGAGAAACTGCTGCTGCGCTACCGCCAGCTGACTCATGCCGACCACTGCATCGACGCGCTGACGCTGCGAGAAAAACAGATTCTCGCGCTTGCCGGCAAAGGCCTGTCGAACGCCGCGATCGGCGAGAAGCTGTACCTGAGCACCCACACCATCAAGAGCCACATCCACAACGCATTGCGCAAGCTCGGCGCGAACAACCGCGCGCAGGGCGCGTCGATTGTCCTGGCCCACGTCTGCGAGCCGGAGCTATGAGACGCCTCGCCCTGCTCTGCCTGCTGGCGCTGGGAATCTCCGGCGCCGCAGCCGATGAAGCCGAACTCATGGGTTTCATCACCAACGGCACCATCTCGCGCTCCGGGCAGGAGTTCTACCTCAAGTTCTGCGAACGTCTGAACGACACCAGCCGCCTGGATTTCAACCTGGCCGTCAAGGAACGCCCCTCGGCGCGCTGGGGCATCCTCGTCTGGGTCGAATACGAGGACAAGACGCTCTACCGCCGCTTTCTTCAGCCCAACGTCGCGGATATGGAAGACACCGCCTACGAGGCTGCCGATTTCGTACTGCAGGAAATCAACAGACGAAAGATCGAAGCGTTTTTCGAAGACCACACTGATCTAGCCAAGGACGAGTTATGAACAGGCACATTCCCAAGAACCTCGGCGTGCTGGCTGGCGCCCTGCTGCTCAGCGCCGGCGCCAGCGCCACCGAACTGGTGTACACCCCGATCAACCCCTCGTTCGGCGGCAGCCCGCTCAACGGCTCCTGGCTACTGGGCAACGCCCAGGCGCAGAACGACCACAAGGACCCCGACGCACCGAGTCGCTCGGCGAGCAGCCTGTCGGCGCTGGATCGCTTCACCAGCCAGCTGGAGTCCCGGCTGTTGAGCGACCTGCTGGTGAACGTCGGCAACGGCGAGACGGGTTCGCTGACCACCGATGACTTCATCGTCGACGTTACCGAAAACGACCTGGGCGACCTGGTCATCGTCATCACCGATCGCGCCACTGGCGAAACGTCCGAAGTTGTCGTCGGACAAAACTGAACAGCAAGGAGAGCCAAGGCCATGAGAAGCCTGTTCATCGCCATCGGGATGATGGCTGTACTGCAGGGTTGCGCGGTGCGCGACCCGATGCCCGCGGATCAGAAGGCGCCGACCCTGACCCCGCGCACCTCGACCTATCAGGATTTGCTGGCGCTGCCGCGTCCCAAGGGCCAGCTGGTCGCCGCGGTATACGGTTTCCGCGACCAGACCGGGCAGTACAAGCCCACCCCCGCCAGCTCCTTCTCCACTGCAGTGACCCAGGGCGCTGCCAGCATGCTGGTCGACGCCATGCAGGCCAGCGGCTGGTTCGTCGTGCTCGAGCGCGAAGGTCTGCAGAACGTGCTGACCGAACGCAAGATCATCCGCGCCTCGCAGGGCAAGCCGGATGTAGCGCCGAACATCCAGTCCGAACTGCCTTCGCTGCTGGCGGCCAACATCCTCATGGAGGGCGCCATCGTTGCCTACGAGACCAACGTGCGCAGCGGCGGCCTCGGCGCGCGCTACCTGGGCGTGGGCCTGTCGCAGGAATACCGGGTGGATCAGGTCACGGTGAACCTCAGAGCCATCGACGTGCGTAGCGGCCGGGTACTGTCCAACGTGATGACCACCAAGACGATCTTCTCGATCGGGCGTAGCGCCAACGTCTACAAGTTCATCGAGTTCAAGGAACTGCTGGAGGCCGAGGCCGGCTACACCACCAATGAACCAGCGCAACTGTGCGTGCTGTCGGCCATCGAAGCCGCCGTCGCCCATCTGGTCGCGCAGGGTGTGGATCGGCGCCTGTGGCAGACGGCCGAAGGCCACACCGGCGACCATCCGGCGCTGGCGAAATACCTTGGCAAGCCCGAACCGATCTGAGCCTCGCCCGCCCCAAAAGCCCTCTTCGGAGGGCTTTTTCTTGGATCGGTCGCAGCTCTTGCCGCCAGACCGCACCCATTCGCCGCCACACGGCCTCGGCACACCCGCAACACCGCATGCACCGGAACGATGCATTTTCAATCATTGGATGGATTTCGCCTGCGCCGATCCGCAACCAAGATGATTCCAGTGCCAATTGACCAGGGACGAAGCGATGCAAACCACGCAAAGGATTGCCCAACAGCTCCTCCTGTCCGTACTGCTGACACTGGCCGCCGCTGCCAGCCATGCCGATCAAGACCTGGCTCCAAGCGAGCTGGCCTGGCAATCGGACAGTCTCACCTCGACCGCCGCCGCCAACCAGGCCGCGCTGGCTTCAATCCAGCAATCAGGCTCGGCACTGGTCGGCAACATTGCCCAGAGCGGCTCGGAACTGGAGGCCTACATCCTCCAGGCCGGCTACGCCAATACCGCCGACATCAATCAGATCGGAACCGACAACGCAGCGCTGATCATGCAGTCGGGCGACTACAACCAGGCCCGTATCGACCAGGACGGTTCCGGCAACGTCGCCGCCATCGCACAGCAGGGCGCCAGCAACAGCGCGCTCATCGAACAGACTGGCTCAGGGTTGAGCAGCAGCGTCAACCAGATGGGTCAGGGTCTGACGGTAGTGGTTCGCCAGTACCGGTGAAGGAAGTACCGCAGTACTTAAAACATCCATGGAGAGATAAATATGTTTAAGTTCACCCCCCTCGTAGCCGCCATGCTGGTTGCCTCTGCCCCGGTCCTGGCCGCCAACAACACCTCCGAGCAGAACCAGATCGGCATCGACAACGTGGCCGAAGTCCTGCAGAGCGGCGGTTCCGGCAACTTCGCCGAGCAGAATCAGGGCGGCTTCGCCAACGACGCGGCAATCGAGCAGCTCAGCTCGTTCGGCAGCACCGCCGAACAGAACCAGTTCGGCAATTTCAACGATGCCGACGCCCAGCAGAGCTTCGCTGTCGACAGCACCTCCACGCAGAATCAGCGTGGCTGGGACAATACCGCCACCGTCACGCAGAACGGCACGCTGCATACCACCATCACGCAGACTCAGAACGGTTCATACAACAGCGCCGCCACCAGCCAGTCCGCGGCCTTCCACAGCGACGCGAGCACCAACCAGCTCGGCGATCTGAACGATGCCAGCATCACCCAGGTGGCCAGCTCCTTCGACAAGGCAACCATCGACCAGGACGGCGACAACAACGACGCGCGCATCACCCAGCTGCTCAGCTCCGGGTCGGTCGCGGAAGTCGAACAGGTCGGTGTCGGCAACGACGCGCAGGTCGCCCAGACCGGTTTCAACCACGAGGCGTACGTCTACTCCAACGGGATTGGCAACAACGTCGACGTGGATCAGGACGGCAACGCGCAGAACGCCTTCGTCCTGCAGTACGGCGTGGCCAACGACTCGCGCATCGAGCAGACCAACGGCTGGATGGGCGGCAACAACACCGCAACGACCGAGCAGTTCGGCACCGGCAACAGCGCCGACGTGTTCCAGGACGGCCGCAACCAGACCGCCAAGACCACCCAGGTCGGCGCGTTCAACAGTGCCGATGTCGATCAGCAGGGCCGCGGCAACGAGCTGTACTTCGGCCAGAACGGCACGGGCAACGAGCTGACCGCGGTGCAGGACGGCACCGACAACCAAATCGTCGGCCTGAGCGTCGGCTTCGGCAACAGCGTCGACGTCGCGCAGGATGGCCGCGACAACCTCGCCGGCATCCAGCAGAACGGCGTCGCCAACGAAGCCAGCCTTACCCAGACCGGTGCGGCGCACCTGGCCAGCGTCAATCAGACCGGCTGGGACAACAGCGCGGTGGCCACGCAGAGCGGCTACGGCAACGCGGCCTACATCAATCAGAATGGCTGGAACAACAGCGCCACGGTCACTCAGAACTGAGTGCACCGGCGTCATCCAACTGCCGGCCTTCGGGCCGGCAGTTGCGTTTGTACGGGCCGCCGGGTTGCCCGGCATGGCAGAGCCACCCGACCAGTCTCTACGGTCTTCGCGATGATTCATCACGGCTTACGTTGCAGGTTTGCGGATGGAGCTACCGCGGCTCGCGCAGCAAGCGCAACGGCTGCGCCGAACGGCCAACTCGGGCAGAATCCATGCCGTCGGCGTCAAGCCAAGTCCGCCGGATGCGCCACCTACGCGAGCCAGAACCATGAACGAGCACGACACCCCAGCCGTATCCGGCAAACCCGCCGGTCGCATCCGCCAGAAGAACGAGGAAACCATCCTCGCCGCCGCCGCGGCCGAGTTCGCCCGCTATGGCTTCAAGGGCACCAGCATGAACGCCATCGCCACCCGCGCCGGACTGCCTAAGGCCAATCTGCACTATTACTTCAGCAGTAAGCTCGGGCTGTACGTCGAGGTGATGCGCCACATCCTCGAACTGTGGGACACCGCGTTCGACGACATGCGCGCGGAGGATGATCCGGCGACCGCCCTGGCCAACTACATCCGCATGAAGATGGAGTTCTCCCGGCGCCATCCGCAGGCCTCGAAGATCTTCGCGATGGAGGTCATCAGCGGCTCGGAGTGTCTCGCCGAGCATTTCGGCCAGGACTATCGCGACTGGTTCCGCGGTCGCACTGCCGTTTTCGAGGCCTGGATCGCCGCCGGCAAGATGGACGCGGTGGACCCCATGCACCTGATCTTCCTGATCTGGAGCGGCACGCAGCACTACGCCGATTTCTCCGACCAGATTCGCCGCATCGGCGGCAAGCGCATGACGCGCCAGGACTTCGCCGTGGCTACCGACAACCTCATTCAGATCATTCTCAAGGGCTGCGGCCTCACTCCGCCGGCCACGACGACCGACTGAACAATCACAACCTCGACGACTCTACTTTTCCATGTCCGTCGTTCGTCGAGGAAAACCGTATGCCCTTGCGCCAACCCGCTTCGCGCCGCCTGCTCTGCGGACTCGCCTCGCTCCTCGTTTGGTTTAGCGCCACCGCGCTCGCCGATTCACGCCCGGTGCTGGGTTGGGTCGAGAAAGGCCTGATCCTGCCCGAAGGCATCGCGGTGAAATTCAAGCTCGATACCGGCGCGCTGACCTCCTCGATGCACGCCGAAAACATCGACCGCTTCGAGAAGGACGGCGAAAAGTGGGTGCGCTTCGATCTCGATCTGGAGGACATCAACACCGATAAACGGGTCGATAGCCGTGTCGAACGCAAGATCGAGCGCGAGCTGACCGTGCGCGGTGCGGCCGGCAAGGAGGATCGCCCCGTGGTCAAGATGAAGGTGTGCCTGGGCAAGCAGGTCTACGAGGAGGAATTCTCGCTCAACGACCGCGACGACATGCTCTATCCGGTACTGCTCGGCCGCCGCACGCTGGAGAAGCTGGGCCCGGTAGATGCCTCGCGCACCTTCACCGCCGAGCCGGACTGTTCCGTTTCGAAGACCGACGACTGATCCTGTCGAAACCGCCATCCGGGAGCCTACCGATGCAGAACTATGCGAAGTTCGGCGCGATGATCGCGACCTCCACACTGGTCATGTTCGGCCTGATGTACCTCAACACCTACCAGCTCGACCACGTGTTCTTCAGCGAAACACGCGCTTATATGGCGCTGGTGATGGGCGCGAGCATGGCGATCGTCATGCTCGCTTTCATGCCCAAGATGTATCCGCGACGAGGGGTGAACCTGGCTATCTACGCGAGCGGCCTGCTGATCTTTGCCGTGTCGCTATGGCTGGTGCGCAGCCAGGCCACGGTGGATCAGGTGTCTTGGATGAAGGCCATGATTCCCCACCACTCCATCGCCATCCTTACCAGCGAACGTGCCGATATCCGTGACCCGCGCGTACGCAAACTGGCGGACAGCATCATCGAGGCACAGCGCCGCGAGATCGATGAGATGAAGGGGCTGATAGAAGAACTGGAAGCACGACGTTAGCGTTCTGTCTGTTCCTGCCGGGCAAAGAGCAGTGTCTTCAGCCCGGCGTCCGGATCGACGTCGGCGAACTCCGGTGGGTTCTCCAGTCGCCGCACGAAGCGCAGTTGCGGCGCCTCGGCGGCCATCTCCTCAATGAGAAAGTCCGGGCCAATGTCCGGATCGTTGATGCAGGCGAGCACCTCACCGTGCGCGTCGAGCAGTTCCGGCAGGCGGCGCAGAATCTTCCGGTAATCGGTACTCAGAACGAAGCTACCTTTCTGGAACGACGGCGGGTCGATGATGATCAGGTCATACGGCCCGAGCTTCTTCACCTTGCCCCACGACTTGAACAGCTCATGACCGAGGAAGCTCACCCGGGACAGATCGTGTCCGTTCAGGCGGTGGTTTTCGCGGCCACGGCTCAGCGCGGCGCTGGCCATGTCCAGATTGATTACGTGCCGCGCGCCACCGGCGATCGCCGCGACCGAGAAACCGCAGGTGTAAGCGAACAGGTTCAGCACGCGCCGCGCGCGCGCGTGCTCCTGCACCCAGCGGCGTCCGTAACGCATGTCGAGAAACAGCCCGTTGTTCTGCTTGCGTCCCAGATCCAGCTTGTAGCGCAAACCGTTCTCACTGATCAGCCATTCGGCCGGCAGCTCGCCCAGCAGCGCCTCGGTGGGGCTGTCCGGCAGATAGCGATGCTGCAGCAGCAGCGCATGCGCCTGGCTGCGCTGCCACGCCGGCGTTTGCCCCAACGCACGCAGCAGCTGCTTCAGCGCATCCAGCTGCGCAGCCTCCGGCGCGCGGAACAACGCCACCAGCAGCACGCCCTGCAGCCAGTCGGCCGTGACGTGTTCGAGACCCGGCCAGCAACGCCCGCGGCCATGAAACAGCCGGCGCGTTTCCTCCGGCACCGGGTCGAGGCCGTCTAACAGCAACTGTTGAAGGGTGGCGAGCGCGTCGGCGTGCATGGTTCCCCCGCGGAGAAGGCATTGAGGCGCAGCATTCTACCGCCTCACCGGGCGCCCGCAGGAAGGCACGCACCCGCGCGTATCCGCGAGGCACACCGAGCGATGGCAATCTGCCGCACAGATGAGAACGATTAGTATTTGAAATAGCGTTTGAGATTGCCTACCATGCTGCCGCCCCAGCCACCCGAGTACGATGCAGATGGACGCTGATCGACAAGCGCAAGCCGCCGTTCACCTGGCCATGCTCATCAACATGTTGTCGATCGGCAGCCTGATGATGGTGATGCCGCTCGGTCCGGATTTCGTGCGGGCGCTGGGCATGCAGGCCAGCCACGTTGGCTACCTTGCCGGTGGCGCCACCCTCGCCGCGGCGCTGAGCGCGGCGCTGAGCGCCGCCTGGCTCGACCGTCTGGAGCGCAAGCGCGCGCTGATCGGCCTGCTGGCACTGCGTTTCGCCCTGCTGCTGGCATGCGCGCTGGCCAGCGGGCCGCAACAGCTGATCATCCTGTTCGTGCTCTCCGGTCTGGTCGCCGGTCCCATGGGCGCGGTGTTGATGGCCGCGATGCTCGACCTGATCCCGCCCGCCGAACGTGGCCGCAAACTCGCCTATGTCGCCATGGGTTATTCGCTGGCGGCCATCGTGGTCACGCCGCTGGCGCTGGAGCTCGCCGCGCGCGGCGGCTGGCAGGCACCGTTCGTGCTGTTCGGTGGTGCCGGCGTGCTGCTCGCGTTGCTCTGCCTGCGACTGTTTCCCACGCCGCCGACCCATGCCCACAGCGCGACGCGTCTGTGGCCGCTGCTGCGCACGCCGCTGTGCCAGGCCGCGTTGTCGATCGTGGCGCTGCAGATGTTCGGCCACTTCCTGTTGGTGCCGCACTTCTCCAACTACTTCCAGTTCAACCTCGAATTTCCGCGCCAGCACATTGGCCTGCTCTACCTCTGCGGCGGCCTTGCCAGCCTGGCGGCGATGCATCTGGGCGGCGTGCTGATCGACCGCGGCAATGTCGCAACGGTGGTGCTGCTTAGCAGCGGCTGCCTGGCCGCCATCACCCTGCTCGGCTTCGCAGTGCCGCTCGGGCTGTCGCTGTATCTGGTGTTCACGCTGTTCATGGCGCTCGGCGCGGTGCGCAGCAGCAGCACGCTGACCATCGCCGCGGCCATTCCGCAGCCCGAGCAGCGCGCCGCCTTCATGGCGCTGCAGAGCACCGTATCGAATATCGCTGCCGGCCTCGGCAGCCTGTTCTCCGCGGCCTACCTCACCGAGGACGCAGCTCGCCGCCTGGTCGGCTTCGACGACCTGGCCTGGCTCTACGCCGGCGCCGGAACCGCCGCCGGCATCGGCGTGCTGGTGCTGCTGCGTGCGATCCACGCACGCTCAGACGCCAGCACCACACAAGAAGGCAGGACCCAACCTGCCGGGGAATCGTGATCAGTCCGCGCTGTACAACAACTACTTGGCAACGGAGCCTGCACATGCAGCTTGTACGAAGAATCGGCCGTCCCCGTCATCTCTCCCTGACCCTGCTCGGCAGCCTGCTGCCGCTGGCAGCGCTGGCTGATACCCCGGTCACCCTGAAGAACGAAGTCATCACCGCCACCCAGACCGCCCACAGCGAACTCAGCGCCCCGGCCAGCGTCTCGGTGGTCACCCGCGAGGAGCTGGACAAGCTGCCGGTGTATAACCTGGCCGATGCGGTCAAGTACCTGCCGGGCGTGCACATCAACCCGTCGTCCACCTATGGCCGCAAGGAAATCAAGCTGCGCGGCATGGATTCGGACTACACCCTGCTGCTGGTCAACGGCCGGCGCATCAACTCGCGCGATGCACTGTCGTCCAACTACGCCAACGACTTCGACCTGTCGTCGATCCCGATAGCCGCCATCGAGCGCATCGAAGTGATCCGCGGGCCGATGTCCTCGCTGTACGGCGCCGATGCGCTGGGCGGCGTGGTCAACGTGATCCTGCGTCAGGCCACCGACGAAACGCACGCCGGCGTCGCCTATACCTACGAACACCCCAGCGAGGGCGAGTCCGGCGACAGCCATCAGGCCAGCGGCTACGTCAGCGGCGCGCTGATCGACGGCAAACTGCGCGGCAATCTGTTCGTCGAGAAAACCGACCAGGCCGCCTGGCTGAGCGAGCAGACCGTCAACCCCAACACCGACGCGGTGGAACAACGGCAGAACGGCAGCGTCTTCGGCTCGCTGAACTGGCTGCTGGATGAGCGCCAGACCGTCGACCTCGATTTCACCCATCACAAGGACGATCGCGAGGCCGAATGGAACAACTTCGGCGCCGTCGTCCCCAACGTGCAGGAGATGGAGCGCTGGAGCTTCGGCCTCGGCCACAGCGGCAACTGGGACGGCTTCAACACCCGCGTGCGCTACTACTACGAGGACGTCGACCTGATGGACGACTCGCAGATCATGACCACGCTGCGCGGCAAGAAAGGCGACATCCAGCAGAACAACCACACCGTCGACGGCCAGCTCAGCGCCGCGCTGGGCAGCCACCTGTTCACCGTCGGCAGCGAATGGCGGCGTACCGAGCTGGCGCATAACCAGAATCTCGGTTCCGACACCGAAGTCGACCAGAAGGCGCTCTACCTGCAGGACGAGTTCTCCCTCGGCGATCTGGACATTACCCTCGGCGGTCGCTGGGACGACCACGACACCTTCGGCGGCGAGTTCAGCCCGCGTGCCTACGGCGTCTACAACCTCACCGACAACTGGGTGATCAAGGGCGGCGCCGGCAAATCGTTCAAGGCGCCGAGCATCTATCAGTCCGACGAGACCTACGGCGTACTGGCCTGCCGCGGCATGTGCACGCTGATCGGCAACCCCGACCTCAAGCCGGAAACCGCGACCAGCTACGAGATCGGCACGCTTTACCAGAACGAGCGGCTGGAGGCCGGCATCATGTTCTTCCACAACGACATCGAAGACATGATCGTCACCGATACCTGGCGCGTCGGCTACCGCCCGCCAGTAATGACTTACAGCAACGTCAGCAAGGCGCGGGTGCAGGGCTACGAACTGCACGGCCGTTATGCGCTGACCGACTCCATCGGCCTGCGCGGCAACTACACCTACTCGGATGCGGAGGATCGCGACACCGACGAAGCGATCCGCAACTCGCCGCAGCATGTCGCCAACCTCGGCGTCGACTGGCAGGCCATGCCCAAGCTCGGGCTGAACCTCGACTATCAGTACACCGGCAGTCAGCTGCTCTACGTCTCGGCGGCCGAACCCAACGTCGAGAGCGGTGCGTTCCATCAGCTCAACCTGGGCGCCAAGTATCAGGCGACGCGAGAGCTGTCGCTGCGCGCGGGGATGAACAACCTGACCAACGAAAAACGCGACGACGTCGCTCAGTCGGTCGACAACATCCTCATGGGCCGCACCTTGTTCGTCGGTTTCAACTACGACATCTGACCCATCCCGGCCCGGCGGCAACGCCGGGCTACCGGAGCCAAAGACCGATGAACCATGCCAACTGATTCGACGATGCCGGCATTCCAGAAGGCCACCCTCGTTGCCGGGGGCGGCCTTCTGCTGGTGTTGCTAGCCCTTTCGCTGGCCACCGGCGCCGGCGTGTATGGCGCCGAATCCGTGCTCGGCTACCTGCTCGGGGCGCCCGAGTACGTGGCGGACGACAAGCTGGCGATGGTCGTCGATACCCTGCGTCTGCCGCGCACCTTCGCCGCGCTGGTGGTCGGCGCCAGTCTGGCGATCGCCGCCTCGCTGCTGCAGAGCGCGACGCGCAACCCCCTGGCCGAACCCGGCCTGCTCGGCGTGAATGCCGGTGCGGTACTCGGGTTGGTGATCGGCCTGATCTATTTCGGCGTCGAGTCGACCCAGGGCTACCTGCTCTGGTCGGGGCTCGGCGCGCTGCTGGGCAATCTGGTCGTACTCGGCATCGGCCTGATGCTCGGCCAGGCCAGCCCGCTCAAGCTGATTCTCGCCGGCGTGGCGCTGGGCGCCATCTTCGGCGGACTGGCGAACTACCTGCTGCTATCCACCCGCGTGGCGCTCGAACAGTTCCGTTTCTGGAACCTTGGCTCGCTGTCCGCCTCGCGCCTCGACGCGCTCGCCACCGTCGCCCCGCTCGCCGTGCTCGGACTGATCCTCGCGGCACTGCTGTGCCGGCAGCTGACGCTGATGCAGATGGGCGACAGCCAGGCACGCGCGCTGGGCATCCACACCAGCTGGGTGCGTCTCGGCGTGCTGGCGGCGTCCACCCTGCTCACGGCCTGCGCCATTTCCCTGGCCGGCCCGGTGGGCTTCGTCGGTTTCCTCGCTGCCTACTGCGCGCGGCTGCTCGAGCCGGTGGCGCTGTTGCGCCAGCTGCTGTTCTCCACGCTGTTCGGCATGCTCTTCCTGCTCGCCGCCGACGTGCTCGCGCGCTGGCTGCTGCAACCCTACGAGCTGCCGGTCGGCACGCTGCTGGCGGCACTCGGCGCGCCGGCGCTGATCGCCATCGTGCTGCGCGGTGGCTTCCGTTCACTGCTGACGGTGAGGTAACCGATGCCGCCCATTGCCAATCCTTCCGGCGTCTGGACGCTGCGCATCGGCGGCCTGAGCCTGCTGCTGCACCGGCGCAACTGGCTGATGTTCGGCCTGCTGGCGCTGCTGCTGGTCGCCCTCGCGGTGCTGGCGATCAGCCTGGGCAGCGGCAGCCTCGGTGTGCGCGACGTGATCGCCACGCTCGCCGGTCGCGGCAGCAAGCTGCAGGAGATCATGGTGTTCAAGCTGCGCCTGCCGCGGGTCACGGCGGCCATCGTCGCCGGACTGGCCATGGGCATGGCCGGCTGCCTGATCCAGACCCTGGTACGCAACCGCCTGGCCACGCCGGACATGATCGGCGTGAACGAAGGCGCGTCGCTCGCCGTGGTCGCCTTCGCCCTTTACCTGACGCTCGGCAACTGGCCCTGGTGGGCTTCGCCGCTCGGCGCCCTGCTCGCCGCCGCCGCGCTGTTTGCCCTGTGCCGGCGTCCCGGCGAGCAGGGCTATCTGTTTATCGTCATCGGCATTGCGCTGTCCGAGCTGCTCGGCGCCATCGGCGACTTCGCCATGTCGACCCAGCCGCTGGTACATCTGGGCAGCATCTACCTGTGGACGATGGGCCACTTCGCCGGCATCAGCTACCAGACGGTCAGCCCCATCGCGGTGCTGCTGGCGCTGCTCTGCCCGCTGCTGGCGCTGGTCAACCGGCCGCTGGCGCTGCTGCGCTTCGGCGACGCCACCGCACAGAATCTCGGCATCCGCGTGCCGATGATCCAGCTCGGCGTGCTCGCCCTGGCGATCCTGGTAGCGGCGCTGGGCACCGCCATCGGCGGGCCGGTGGTGTTCATCGCCATGGCCGCGCCGATCCTCGCCTCGTGGCTGGCGCGCGACAATCTCGCGCCGATCTGGCTGTCGGCGCTGTGCGGCGCGCTGCTGCTGCTCGGCAGCGACACGCTGGTGCGTGTGCTCGCCCAGCCCGAGGAAATCCCCACCGGAATCATGACGCGCCTGCTCGGCGGCATCCTGCTGCTCGGCCTCTTGATCAAGGACAGACGAGGAGCTGACTGATGACTGCCCTGCGTGCAGCAAACCTGCATTTCGCCTATCAGGACAAGGTCGTGCTCGACGACGTGTCCTTCAGCCTGCCGCGCGGCAAGCTGATCGGCATCGTCGGCCCCAACGGCAGCGGCAAATCCACCCTGCTCAAGCTGCTGGCCCGCCAGCTGCCTTTGCAACGCGGCACGGTGGAGATCCACGGCAAGCCACTGACGCACTATTCGCTCAAGGCGCTGGCGCGCGAGCTGGCCTTCCTGCCGCAACGCCCGGTGCTGGCCGAGGGCATTCGCGTCGAGCAACTGGTGCAGTACGGCCGTCACCCGCATCAGGGCTGGTTCAACCAGTGGAGCGAGGAAGACGCCGATCAGGTCGCCCGCGCCCGCGAGGCGATGCAGCTCGACGCCATCTGGCAGCGCAGCGCCTCCTCGCTCTCCGGCGGCCAGGCGCAACGGGCCTGGCTGGGCATGATCCTGGCGCAGAACACCGACCTGATCCTGCTCGACGAACCCACCAGCGCACTGGATATCGGCCACCAGGCCGAGGTGATGGAGGCGGTACACGGCATCGCCGCCGCCGGGCGCACGGTGCTCATCGTGATCCACGACCTCGGCATCGCCGCGCGCTATTGCGACGAGCTGATTGCCCTGGCCGACGGCCGCGTGCAGGCCATCGGCCCGGCGCGGCAGGTGATGACCAAGGCGCTGGTCGACCGCCTCTACGACACCGACGTGGACATCCTCCACGCTCCCGGCGACGGCGCTCCGGTGATCGTGCCACGCCGCCGCCAGAGCCACGTCGCACCGCAACCGCTGCGCCACGAACACCCCGAAAAGGAACGCATGCAATGACCCTGAAGATGCACCGCAGCCTCGTCGCCGTGCTGCTCGCCGGCCTGCTCGCCCTGCCCGCCTACGCCGACACCCGCCAGGTGACCGACGCCATGGGCAACACGGTCACCGTGCCGGAAGCACCCCAGCGGGTGATCACCCTCAGCGAGATCGACCTGGACACCGCACTGACCCTCGGCGTCACCCCGGTCGGCACCATCAACGGCCGCGGCCAGGCCGCGCCGCCACGCTATCTGGACGGCAAGCTGCCGGCCGGCATCGAGGTGGTCGGCGACATCGACAACCCCAATCTGGAGACTCTGCTGGAACTGGAACCCGACCTGATCCTCACCGGCCCGGTGAAGCCGGAGCAGCTGGCGATCCTCAACGAGATCGCGCCGACGGTGATCACCTTCAACTGGGCACGCCCCTGGCAGGAAAGCATGCAGCGCACCGCGCAGGCGCTGAACAAGGAAGCCGAAGCCAAGGCCGTGCTGGAGCGCTATCGCGCACGGGTCGAAGCCGCGCGCCAGCGTCTGGCGGCCCATCAGGGCGAAACGCTGAGCATCGTGCGCTGGAATCCCAAAGGGCCGTCGTACATGTTCAAGGATGCCTTCGCCAGCACCGTCGCCGAAGACGTCGGGCTGCTCCGCCCCGCTCACCAGCAGGACCGCGGTCACACCCATTCGATGGCGCTGAGCCTGGAATCGCTGGAACTGCTCGACGCCGACTGGCTGGTGATCGGCACGCTGGCGACCAGCGGCGAGGCGGTCGAGGCGATGAATCAGGCCGAGCAGACGCCGGCCTTCCGTCAACTGTCGGCCATTCAGGCGAAGCGCTTCGGTGCGGTGGACGGGTCGTTGTGGACTTCGCTTGGCGGGCCGATGGCGGCGCTGCAGGTGATCGAGGATATCGAGGGGTTGTTGGGTAAGGCGGAGGCTGAGCCGGTGGTGAAGGATTGAGGATCGGGGTGAATTGAAAGTTTGCGTTTATAGCGATTCGCGAGCCGCTTGAGGGCTTGGTTTCGCCCTGCTGGGCGAGTGCCTTTTGGCAACCGTAGGGAGGAAAACCGCGCAGCGTTTTCCACCTTGTTTAAGATGGGTTCCGGCGTGTGCCTCGGTGTATGACGCCGCGCTTTCCTCGGCCCGGACTGCAGGTGAATGACGGTTTGCTTTCGAAGCGATTGGCGAGTTGCCTGACAACATGGTTTCGCCCTGCTGGGCGAGTCACTTTTGCCAATCGCGGCAAAAGTAACCAAAACCGCTTGCCCCTACATCCGGCCCCGGCTGCGCCGGGGTTCGTTCGCTCCATCGCCACTCCGAGGGTCGTCGTACAAGGGCCATCCCTGGCCCTTTACGACTCTCGCCGCATCCCTGCGGCTCGCCCCTCTACGCAACGATTCCACTCACCCTCCTGAAAGGGGCGGTGGGTGCCGCCTGACAGGCCGTGCAGAGAAAAAGCAAAGCCAAAGCCAAAGCCAAAGCCAAAGCCAAAGCCAAAGCCAAAGCCAAGCACAGTGAAGCTTGCTTCTCGATCTTTCAGGCGACCCGGCCCCCTTCCCCGTCGGGAGGCCGAGTGGAGGTGTCGCGCAGGGAGCCGCGAGGCATGGACGACGAGCGAGTCATGAGGGACGGGGCCGCCTAGGCAGGGACGTCCCTTCATGAGGGGGCGCCAAGTTCTGCGTAGCAAAACCCGGATGTTGGGCGCGCTTTCTCTTTGGTTACTTTCTCTTTCGCGCCGGCCGGCGATCCGGAGCAAAGAGAAAGTGACTCGGCCGAGGGGTCGAAACCCGGAGTGCAGGCACACGCGGTAATCGCCCAGTCTTCCGACCGACAAGCTACAAAACACCCCCTCAAACCACCTCGACCAACCGCTTACGATCAATCTTCCCGCTGGCCGTCTTCGGCAAACACTCCAGCAACACAATCCGCCCCGGCACCATGTAGTGCGGCAGACTGCGCTGCAGCTCGCGCCGGATCGCCACCCGACTCAGCGCCCCGGCCTCGCGCAATTCCACATAGCCGACCAGACAGGCCTCATCGCCTTCGCCATGCAGCCGCACCGCGGCGTCCTGCACGCCGGCCAGCCGGCGCAGGCTGGCCTCGATCTCGCCCAGTTCGATGCGAAAACCGCGCAGCTTGATCTGGTCGTCACGCCGTCCGCAGTACAGGTAGACATCCTCGCCGACGCGGCGCGCCCGGTCGCCGGTGCGATACAGCCGCCTGCCGTGCCAGTCGATGAAGGCCTGCGCGGTGAGGTCGTCGCGCTGCCAGTAGCCGTCGGCCAGCGACGGCCCCTCAATGCACAGCTCGCCCTCGCCGCCCAGCGCGACGGCTTCGCCGTGCTCGTCCAGCAGCCAGTGACGGTAGCCGTCCAGCGACTGGCGCAGCAGCACGCCGGCCTCCTCGAGCGGCAGTTCGATACGCGCCATCAACGACCACACCGTCGCCTCGGTCGGCCCATAGCAGTTCCACAATTCGCCGACGCAGCCGCCCAGCCGGGTCGCCAGCGTGGCATCCAGCGCCTCGCCGCCACACAGCGCCCGCAGTCCGGGCCGGCCCTGCCAGCCGGCCTTGAGCAGCATGCGCCAGAACGCCGGGGTGGCCTGCAGGGTGTTGAGATCGCTGCGCCGCGCGAGCACTTGCAGCAGCTCGACCGGGTCCTTGTGGGTCGGCGCGCAGATCACCTCGACATAGCCGCCGCTCCACAGCGGGCCGAGCATCTCCAGCAGCGAGATATCGAACGCCGGGGTGGTGGTGAACAGCCAGCGCGTCGCCGGGCCGATGCCGAGGCGCGCGGTCGCCGCGGCGAGGAAGTTGGCCAGCGCGGCGCGGTTGATCACCACACCCTTGGGCCGGCCGGTGGAGCCGGAAGTGAACATCATGTACGCCGGCAGGCGCTCGGCCTGTTCGGGCCATTCCAGCTCGCCGGCGAGGCCCGGGCGCAGCTGCCAGGTCGGCTGCGCAAACGCCACCGGCTGCTCCTGCAGCACAAGACTCAGCTGCGCATCGCTGGCGATGCCCTGCAGCCGTTCGTGCGGGAATTCCGGCTCCAGCGGCACGAAGCACAACCCTTCGCGCAGGCAGGCGAGCACGCTGGCGACCAGATCCGGCGAGCGTTGCAGGTGGATGCCGACCCGCTCGCCGGCCCGCAGACCGCACTGGCGCAGCTGCATGGCGATGGCCGCGACCCGCGCCTGCAGCTCGGCGTAGCTGAAGCTGTCGCCCAGGCAACCCAGCGCCGGGCGCGCGGCATGACACTGGAACTGCTCGGTGAAGTGCCGCTCAAGCCTGTTCATGGCTGACCTCCGCGCGTTCGGCCAGCGCCAGCAGGTTGCCCTGCAGCAGCGCCAGCAGCCGATCGTTCAGCTCGGCGCGCAGGTTGCCGATCTGCCGCAGGGTCAGGCGTCCGTCGAACACGCCGCCGTGCAGGCTGATCAGCTCCGCCGAGGGGTTGTCCGTCGCGCTCGGCCGGCCGGGGGCGATGGGCAGTGCCTGCCAGGCATCCGTGCCGCTCTGGTAGACACCGAGGTAGTTGAGGGCTACCGCCGGCAGCGGCAGCTGCGCTCGATACTCGGGATTGGCGCGCAGCGGCAGGTAGCCGACGCCCTTGTCCGGCACCCGTCGCAGCTGCTCGGCGACGTGGCGCAGCAGCTGCGGCCAGTCCGCCTGATCGCGCAGCGCCAGCGGGAACATGCTGGTGAACCAGCCGACCGTGCGGCTGACATCCAGCGCCGGGTCGATGGCCTCGCGGCCGTGGCCTTCGAGCATGATCCACTGCCGCTCGCCCAGCCCGAGGTCGTGCAGCGCGCGGGTCAGCGCGGCCAGCAGCAGCTCGCGCATGTCCACCGCGAAGTGCCGGGTGGCCTCTTGCAGCCGCCGCGTCAGTGCCTCGCTCAGTTCCAGCTTCTGTTCACGCGGCGCGCCGCTACCCGCCCAGCCCGCCGACGCTGTCTCGGGCATACCGGCGAGTTCGGCCTGCCAGTACGGCAGCTGCGCTTCGGCACGACGGGCATAGGCGGCCAGCCCCTCGCCCCACTGGCGGTAGCTGCTGGTCTTGGCCGGCAGCGCCTCGCCGTGTGCGAGCCGGCGCAGGTCATCGACCAGGATGCGCCAGGACACCGCGTCGATCGCCAGATGATGCACGGCGATGAACAGCCCGCGCGTACCGCCGGCGAGGTTGTCGATCAACGCCCAGGCCAAGTGGCGCCCCTGCGCCGGCTGAAGGTGCGCCTGCAGCTCGGTCAGCGCCTGCTGCAAGCCTTCCTCGCCGAGCGTTGCCGCATCGAGCCGCGCCGGCTCGCTCAATTTCACATGTGTCAGATAGCGCTGGCCGCGCGCAGCGACCGCCAGGCGCAGCGCGTCGTGATGACCCAGCAGCTGGCGCATGCAATCCATCAGCTGCGCCACCTCGATGGCGGCCGGCAGACGCAGCACCACGCCCTGATTCCAGTGTTGCGGGCTGGCGAACGGTTGCTCGAAGAACCACTGCTGGATCGGTTGCAGGGCGAAGGCTTCGCCCTCCAGCACGCCCTGCTCGGCACGGATCGCCACCCGTTCGCGCGGCTGGCCGAGCACCCGGCACAGGCGGCGCACGGTGCGCGCCTCGAACACTTCCCTGACCGTGCAGGCATGCCCGGCATCGCGCAGGCGGGTGGTCAGCTGGATGCTCAGGATCGAATCGCCGCCGAGGGCGAAGAAGTCGCTCTCCACCCCCAGCGGCTGCTCGAGCACACCCTGCCAGATCGCCAGCACCGCCGCTTCCAGCTCGTCCGCCGGCGCCACCAGCACGGCGCTGTCGGCCAGTTCCACCGGCGGCAGCCGCCGCGGGTCGAGCTTGCCGTTGGCGGTCAGCGGCATACGCTCGAGCAGGATCAGCCGCACCGGCAGCATGTATTCCGGCAGGCGCCGCGCCACGTCCTGCAGGATGGCGTCGGCGTCTGGCATGGCTTCACCCGCCTTGACCGAGGCGTAGGCCACCAGCGCCTGGCGCTGACCCTGGCGGGCGACGATGACCTTGACCTGTTGCAGCGCCGGGCAGCTGATGGAGAGCTGCGCCTCGATCTCGCCGGGTTCGATGCGATAGCCGCGCAGCTTGAGCTGCTCGTCGATGCGCCCGAGGTACTGGTAGTCGCCGTTGGCCAGCAGCCGCGCGCGGTCGCCGGTGTGATACAGCCGCACCGTCACGCCGGCGATCTCATGCTCGCGGAACACCGCGGCGGTGCGCTGCGGCTGGTTCAGGTAGCCGCGCGCCAGACCCAGCCCGGCCAGGCACAGCTCGCCCGGTACGCCGACCGGACAGAGCCGGCCATGCGCGTCGAGCACCAGCGCCTGCATGCCGTCGATGGGCCGACCGATGCTCGGCGTCGCGTCGGGCTCGATGAGCTTGGTCAGCGCGGTGACGGTGGCTTCGGTCGGGCCATACATGTCGATCAGACGGAACTGCCGGCCCCAGCGCTCGGCCAGCATCGGCGGACAGGCCTCGCCGCCGAAGCCCACCGCCTTCATCGATGGCAGCGGCCGCGCCGGCAGGGTCGCCAGCAGCGCGGTGGCGAAGATCATGTGGGTGGTGTGCGTGCGCTCGATCTCATCCAGCAGGCCTTCGCCGGGGTCGGCCCAGCGCAGGCAGGCGCCGTGGCTCAGCGGCAGCAGCGCACACATGTTGCCGGCGTCGAAGGACAGCGACATGCAGGCGAGCATGCGGTCGCCCGGGCCGATGGCCAGACGGCGGCCGTGGTCCAGCAGCAGGTTGGCCAGCGCGCCGTGCTCGATCATCACGCCCTTGGGCAGGCCGGTGGAACCCGAGGTGTAGATCACCTGCGCCAGCTGCTGCGGCGCGTCACTGCGCGGCGGCGCCGTGGGCGACCGGGCATCCAGTTGCGCGCCCAGCTCGGGGTCGTGCAGGTCGACCCAGCGCAGCTCGCCCAGCGCGAACGGCGCTGCGCCGGCACCGAGCAGCAGGTCAAGCCCGGCGTCGCTGACGATATGCGCGATGCGCTCGGCCGGGTAATCCGGGTCCAGCGGCACGTAGGCGCAGCCGGCCTTCCATACCGCGAGCGCGGCGACGGCGAAGGCGTTCTCGCGTCGCGCCAGCACGCCGACCAGCGCCCCTGGCTGGCAGCCCTCGGCCTGCAGCCAGTGCGCGAGGCGGTTGGCCCGCGCATCCAGCTCGGCGTAGCTGATGTGGCCTGCGCCTTCATGCAGCGCCACGGCCTGCGGCTGGCGGCGCGTCCAGTCCTCGAACAGCGACAACGGCGTCAGCCCGTGCGGGTAGCCCGCCGGCAGCGCCGCCAACCGCTCGCCGGTGGCGCGCAGCAGTTCGTCATCGAGCAGTGGCAGTTGCCAGATGTCCTGCTCGGGGTCGGCGACCACCGCCTGCAACAGCCGCAGCAGGCGGCTGGCGTACCCCTCGACGGTACTGCGCTCGAACAGCGCGGTGGCGTACAGCCAATCGACCCGCACCGCATCCATCAGCTCGGTGACCTTCACCGAGATATCGGTCTTGGCCGGCAGCGCCGGCGAGGTTTCCTCCACCGCCGCGCAACCGGGGATCAGGTCGTTGAAATCGACCCGCGCCTGGTACACCAGCATGATCTGGAAGATCGGGTTGATCGCCGTATGGCGGTCCATGCCCAGCGCCTCGCCAAGTGCCTCGAAGCGGTACAGCTGGTGGTCGAAGGCTTCCAGATCGTCCTGCCGGCACTGGCGCAGGTAGTCGCTGAACGATTGCTGCTCGGGCAGCTGCGTGCGCAGCACCAGAGTGTTGACGAAGAAGCCCACCAGCGCCTCGATGTCCGGGCGTTCGCGGTAGGCCAGCGGGGTGCCGACGACGATGTCGCGCTCGCCGCTGTGGCGCGCCAGCAGCAGGGCGAACAGCGCGTGCAGGCCGATGAACGGCGAAGCGCTGTGGCGCTGGCAGAGCTGCTTGAAGCGCGCCCACAGGCCGTTGTCGATCGTCGAGAACACCAGCGCGCCGCCACTGGTCTGCTGTGCCGGGCGCGGCCGGTCCAGCGGCAGGCTGTGCACCTCGGGGATGCCGGCCAGGCGCTCGACCCAGAACGGCTTGTACTCGGCGTGGTAGTCGCGAAACAGCGGCGAGTTGAACCAGTGCGCGTAGTCGATGAAGGTCAGCGGCGGCTCGCCCCAGTCCAGCGGCTGGCGATTCTGGTAGGCGAGAAAGGCGGTCTTGAGGTCGGCGAACATGTTCTTCACCGACCAGCCATCGGAAATGATGTGGTGCTGGTTGATCAGCAGCACGTGCTCGCGCGCGCCCAGGCGCAGCAGGTGTACGCGGGTCAGCTCGCCGTTGGCGAGATCGAACGGCCGCTCGATTTCCTCGCGCACCCGTTCGGCCACCCGTGCCTCGCGGGCCGATTCCTCCAGTCCGGTGAAGTCTTCGTGGACCAGGGCGAAGCCGCGATGGGCGACGATCTGCTGCTCGCCCTTGCCCTCGGCGTTGCGCACAAAGCGCGTGCGCAGGCTGGCGTGGCGCTGCACCAGGGCGTCGAAGGCGAATTCCAGCGCGGCCACGTCCAGCTCGCCGCTGAGGCGGAAGAACACTGGCATGTTGTACAGGTGCGAATGCTCCTGGTACTGCTCGATGAACCACAGCCCGCTCTGCGACGAGGACAGCGGGCCAACCTCGGCGTGGGTCGGCTCGATGGGCGCGTCGAATGCCTGGCGCGCGCGCAGGCAGCGGACGATGGCGTCGCGATGGGTGCGGATCAGCTGACCCAGCTCGGGCGTCAGCGCCTCCCTGCTCGACTGCGAGACCAGCTGGTCCTCGGCATTGAGCGCCAGGTGTACGCCCTGTCCGGCGAGCTGCCGGAGCAGGCCGATGATGTTGTCGTGCATCTGCTACCTCTCAGGCTGCCAGGGTGGCACCGCCGTCGACGACGATGTCCTGCAGGGTGATATGGCTGGCCAGGTCCGAGGCGAGGAACAGCACGGTGTTGGCCACCTCCTCGGGTGTGGCGATCTTCTGCAGCGGGATGCCGAGCTTGAACTGCTCGGGCAGGCCGGCGATGGTCCGCGCGCGGCCGTTGTCGTCGGCCCACATGCCGCGCTGCATGGCGGTGTCGGTGGAGCCCGGCGACACCAGGTTGCAGCGCACGCCGCAGGTCGCCAGCTCCAGCCCGGCGGTGCGGATCAGGCTGGTCAGCGCCGCCTTGGACGCCGCATAGGCGGCCATCTGCATGCGCGGCACCCGGGTCGCGTTGCTGCTCACCGCCACCACCGCGCCACGGCCTTGCGCGCGGAAACGCGGCAACAGCTCGCGCAGCAGGTAGAAAGCGCCGGAAACATTGACCCGCAGCGAATCGTCCCAGTCGGCCAGGCTCAGCGCCTCGATCGCACCCAGGCGCAGGATGCCGGCGACGCTGGCGAGCACGTCGATGCCCTGCCCCGGCGCCAGCAACTCGGCGCAGGCCTGACGCACCGCGGCGGCATCACCCACATCGAGCACATGGGTGCGATAGCCGTAGTCGCATTCCGGGAACGCCCGATCCAGCCCCACCACTTCACCGCCGAGCCGGGCAAAGCCCTCGGCCACCGCGCGGCCGATGCCCTGGCCGGCGCCGGTGACCCAGATGCGCCGCCCGTGAAAATCCATCTGTTGTGTCATCTGCATGTCCTCACCAGACCCGTTCCACCTGCGCTTGCCCCTGCCGCAGACGGCTGTCGAGGAAGCGGCAGAAATCCGCCAGACAGGGGTTGTCGAACACATCCGAGACCTTCACCGCGGTGCCGAACTCGGCGGCCAGGCGGTTGACGATCTGGATGGTCTGCAACGACTGGCCACCAAGTTCGAAGAAGTTGTCCTGCGCCTGGATGCCGCCGACGCCGAGGATCTGCTGCCAGATGGCGCTGACCCGCTGCTGGGTGGCATCGTCCAGTGCCTGGATGGTCGCGTCCTGTAGGTACTCGGCCTGCAGGCGCTTGCGGTCGAGCTTGTTGCTGCCGGTGCGCGGCAGCGCGCGATAGTGGCGGTAATCGGTGGGCACCATCGCTGCGGGCAATACCTGACCCAGCGCGCGGCGAATCGCCCGCAGGTCGTCACAGGGGCCAGCGACGAAGGCCACCAGCCGGCGCAGTCCGCCGCCCAGCTCCAGGCCGAGCACGCAGGCCTCGTCGACGCCGTTCAGCGCCAGCAGGCGCGCCTCCACCTCGCCGGGCTGGATGCGGTAGCCGCTGATCTTGAATTCGTTGTCCAGCCGGCCGAGGTAGACCAGCTGGCCATCGACGCGACGCACGCGGTCGCCGGTGCGGTAGACGGTCTCCTCGTGCGCACCGATGCGCAGGCGGGCGAAGGCCGCGGACGCGCTGTTGAGATAGCCGTTGGCCAGCTGCGCGCCGCACAGCACCAGCTCGCCCTCGGCGGCCGGGCGCTCGCCGCGTTCGAGCACCAGCGCCTGCACGGTCGCCAGCGGCAGCCCGATGGGCAGGCGTTCGGCGCTGGCATCGACCGTCTGCAGGTCGCAGCTGCTGGCGACCACCGTGGCCTCGGTCGGCCCGTAGGTGTTGATCAGCCGCAGCTGCGGTCCGGCCACCCGCTGCCAGGCGGCGAGCTGTTCGGGAAATACCGCCTCGCCGCCGATGATCACTGTCTTCAACCCGGCTGGAATCCGCGTCTGGCCGCTGCGCAGCGCCACCACCCACTCGTTCCAGAACGCGGTCGGCAGGTCGACGATGCTGATCGCCTGCGCCTCGATTCCATCGACGAAGGTGTCGATCGACTGCAGCAGCGCATCGGTGCGCAGCACCAGGGTCGCGCCGGCACTGAGGCTGACGAAGACTTCCTCGATGCTCGCATCGAAGTTGAACGGCGCGAACTGCAGCATGCGGTCGTCCGCCGTCACGCCGTAGCGCAGCCGCGCCGCCGCGCTGAAATGATCCAGCGCGCGATGGCTGATCTCCACGCCCTTCGGCGTGCCGGTGGAGCCGGAGGTGAACATCAGATAGGCCGCCGCCTCGCCGCTGCGCGGCGCATGCCGGCGTTCACAGGTGGCGAGCTGGCCGAGCAGCTGGATCGGTCCGGCGTAGCTGTCGGCCAGGCGATGGCGGTAGGCCGCTTCGGTGATCACCAGCGCCAGTTCTGCGCTGGCGCAGATCAGTGTCTGCCGTTCGGCCGGCTGCTCGGCATCCAGCGGCACGTAGACGGCGCCTGCCAACAGCACGCCGAGCTGCGCAAGGATCGCCTCGGGCGAGCGGGCGAGCATCACGCCGATCCGCTCCCCGGGCTGCACGCCCTGCTCCGCCAGCGCCGCGGCGATCTCCTCGGCGCGTGCCAGCAACGCGGCGTAGTTCAGCCGGCGCTCGCCCTGACACAGGGCGATGCGCTCCGGCTGGCGCTCGGCGTGCGCGCGGATCGCCGCCAGCACGCTGGTCACCTCGCCCAGCTGAGCCTGTTCCGCGGCCGGCGCGCTGAGGCGCTGGTGAAATCGGTAGTCGGCCATCCAGGCCTCGAGGATCAGGTCGCGCGGCATCTGCGGTGCCGCCAGCCAACGGCGCAGCAGCTCGAATAGCTCCTCCTGCAATGCCCGCAGATGCTCGGCGCTGTAGCACGCCGGGTTGGCGTCGTAGTCCAGTTGCGGGATGCCATCGGCGCCGACCTGTACCTCCAGGGTCAGGTCCTCCACCGGCCCGGCGCTGAGGTTGAGCGTGCGCGCCGCCAGCTCGCCGTAGGCCAGCGGGCGGTCGAACGGCATGATGTTGATCAGCGGGCCGAACAGCCGCTGCTCGCCGCCGACGCGGCCGAGGTCGCGGCGCAGCGCTTCATAGCGGTAATGCTGGTGCTTGCGGCTGGCGCGGCGCAGCTTGCCGATGGCCTTCGCAGTGGCGATCAGACTGGCCTCGCCATCGGCCTGCAGGCACAGCGGCGCGATGTTCATCTGCATGCACGGCACGTTGAACGAAGCCGAGCCGATGCGATTCATCACCATCAGGCCGAACACCTGGGCATCGCTGCCGCTGACCTGGCGCAGCTGCGCGCTGAGCGCGGCCAGCAGCAGATCGGCCCAGCCGATGCCGTGGGCCTCGGCGGTGGCGCTCAGCAGCTGCCACAGCGGTGCCGGAAAGCGCGCGCCGTGCCGCACGAAGTTCGCCGAGATCGGCGCGCTGCGCTCGCTGAAGCTGACCGGCGCCGGCAGCCGCGAGAAGGTCTCCAGCCAGTAGCCGCGCGCGGCGGCGGTCTTGTTTTGTGCATCGCGCTCGGCGTCCTCGGCGAGTACATCGGCATAACGGCCGAAGCCGCAGGCCGGAGCCGGTTCGCCGCGCACAGCGGCGCCGTAGAGCTCGGCGATGCGCTGGTACAACAGGTTGGTGCCGTAGCCGTCGAGGGCGATGTGGTGCACGCAGCTGTAGAGAAAATCCTGCCCCGCCGCCCGCAGCAGGACGAAGCGGCAGGCCAGTTCGCGCTCCAGGTCGAACGGCTGGCGGATGTCGGCCTGCGCCCAATCGCGTACCCAGCTTTCGGCGTCGGCAAACGCCGGCACCTCCAATTGCGTCACCGTCAGCGGCAGTTCACCGGGCTCGAAGAGCACCGTCTCGCCGTCGATCACATATAGCCCGCTGAGCGCCTCGCACTCGCCTACCGCCTGCTGCACGGCAGCGATCAGCAGCGGCGCCTGCACCTTGCCGGCGAAGGCGATGCACTCGGCGGTGTTGAACATGGCGCGGTCTTCGTTGAGCAGGTAGCCGTACCACAGGCCCTGCTGCGCATTGCCCAGCGGCCTCATGCGGCACCTCCGTGCTGCTGGATCTGCGCCCACCAGCCGTTGAGCGTCGGCGTCTTCGCCAGATCGGTGAAGCTCAGTTCCAGCCCCTGCTCGCGCCACTCGCTGAGCAGCGACATCACCTGGATCGAATCCAGGCCGTAGTCGAGCAGGTTCTCGTCCGGGTCGAACGGCTCGTCGATCTCATCGAGCATCGCCAGCAGGCGTGCCTGCAGCGCCTCGCGGGTCAGCCTCAGACCTGCTGCATGCCCCAGCCCGAGCACCTCGCGGCATTCGATCACCCGCCCGCAGCGCGTGGCGACGTAGTTCAGCGCCATCTGGTGGTCGGCCTGAGTGAAGTCGGCAATGCCATCGGCCAGCAGGAACGGCTGGATGTCGCGCATGAAGGCGTCGCAGGCGGTCATCAGGCAGCCGATGTGGCCGTAGATGCCCCCGATGATCAGCTGATCACGGCCCAGCTCGCGCAGCATGTGTTCCAGCGGCGAACGCTGGAAGGCGCTGTAACGCCATTTGACCAGCACGGTGTCGTCCGCCGCCGGCGCCAGGCCGGCGACGATGCCCTGACGCGCCGGATACTGGGTGATGCCGGGGCCCCACATATCGTTGAGCAGCGCCCGCTCGGCGTTGGCCTGCTGCCCCGGTTGCGCGGTGTAGACCACCGGGATGCCGAGCGCCTTGCAGTGCGCGCGCACGGCGGCCAGACGCTCGACCAGCGCGGCGACGAAGGCGCTGCCCTCGCCCCAGAAATCGCAGAAATAGTCCTGCATGTCATGGATCAGCAGCACCGCGCGCGCGGGGTCGACCGGCCACTGGACCTTGTTCACCGCCCATTCGCTGGGCAGGTTGTAGGGCGTGAGCGTGGGGATCGTCATGAGCGAAGTCCTTATTCAGTAACGGTCAGTTGTTCGGCGAGACGGCGGCGCAGGCGGGTCTTGTCGACCTTGCCCACCGCCGTCATGGGCAGCGCCGCGACCTGCTCGATGCGGTCCGGCAGCTTGTAGTCGGCGAGCCCGAGGCCACGCAGGTACTTGCGCAGGGCGACGCCCTTGAGCGTCGGGTCGCGGCTGACGATGAACGCGCAGCTCTTCTCACCCATGCTCGGGTCCGGCATGGAAACCAGCGCGGCGTGGGTGACGGCCGGATGCGCCATCAGCAGGTTTTCCACTTCCTCGGCGGCGATCTTTTCGCCGCCGCGGTTGATCTGGTCCTTGATGCGTCCGACCACCACCAGGTAGCCGTCCGCGCGCAGCTGCACGAGATCGCCGGAGCGGTAGAAACCCTCGGCATCGAAGGCCTGGGCGTTGTGTTCCGGGCTCTGGAAATAGCCGCGGATGGTGTAAGGCCCGCGAGTCAGCAGCGCGCCGACCTGCCCCGGCGCGACCGGACGCCCGTCGCGGTCGACCACCCTGACCTCGTCGTCCGGGCTCATCGGCCGGCCTTGGGTCAGGTAGACGTGCTCGTCGTCATCGTCCAGACGCGTGTAGTTGACCAGTCCCTCGGCCATGCCGAAGACCTGCTGCAGACGACAGCCGAGCACCGCCGGGATGCGCCGCGCCTGCGCTTCCGGCAGTCGCGCGCCGCCGACCTGCAGCAACCGCAGCGAGGCCAGCTCCGCCTCGTGCCCGGGCGCCGCCTGCAGCCACAGCGACAGCGCCGGCGGCACCAGCGCGGCGACATTGACCTGCTGCGCGGCGATCAGCGCAAAACAGCTCGCCGGTCCGGGATCGGCCGCGAGCACCACGCGGCCACCGGCGACGAAGACGCCCAGCGCGCCGGGCGAGCTGAGCGGGAAGTTGTGCGCGGCCGGCAGTGCGCAGAGGTAACGGGTATCGCGGTCGAAACCGCACAGTTCGACGCTGCGCCGCACGCTGTAGTAGTAGTCGTCGTGGGTTCGGGGGATCAGCTTCGGCGTGCCGGTGCTGCCGCCGGATAGCTGGAAGAACGCCACCTCGTCGGCGGGCGTCGGCGCAAAGTCGCACGCGGCGGCCACCGGTTGCAGCCAGGCCGCCAGGCTGCGCTGCGCCAGACCGTCGGCATGCAGCAAGGCGGTGTCGATGCCGGCCAGCTGCTGCAGCTCGGCGAGAAACAGGTCGTCGTTGTGGAACAGTGGATGCAAACGGCTGGCGATCAGCAGGCGCGGACGGATCTGCTCGGCATAGGCGCGCAGTTCCAGCCGGCTGTGGCTGAACAGTGCGTTGACTGGCGCAATCCCGGCCTTGAGCAGCGCGAAGAACACGATGTACAGCTCGGCCTGGTTGCCCAGCTGCACCAGCGCCCGGTCGCCCGGCCCGAGGCCGTGATTGGCCAGCCGCTGGGCCAGGTTGGTGGACAATGCATCCAGCTCGGCGTAGCTCAGCTCGCGCTCGCCGCAGACCACCGCGATGGCCTCGGGCTGCGTTTCAGCCTGAACCGCGAGCATGTGGCTGAGCGGCTTGCCCAGCCAGTAGCCGGCCTGGCGGTAGCGCTCGGCGAATGCGTCCGGCCAGCGGGTGAACGGAATCAGGCTCACACGGCCTCCTTGTCGAGGCCGAAGGCGGCGAGCATGGTGCCGAGCTTGGTGCCGGTTTCGCGCCACTCCGCGTCCGGGCAGGACGCGCTGACCAGACCGGCGCCGGCGAACAGACGTACGCGGGTCTGCTGGATGATCCCGCAACGGATCACCACCGCCCATTCGCCGTTGCCGGCGGCATCGCACCAACCGACGATGCCGCCGAACACGCCACGGTCGAATGGCTCCAGCTCGGCGATCACCTGCTTGGCGGCAGCGGTGGGAAAACCGCACAGCGCGGGCGTCGGGTGCAGCCGGCAGGCCAGTTGCAAAGCCGATAACTCCTCGTTCAGCTCGCCGTCGATCCGGGTCGACAGGTGCCAGAGCCTGGCGGTCTTGAGCAGCGTCGGCGCCGGCGGGACGTTCAACGTGCAGCACAGCGGGCGCAGCTGGCGTTCGAGATCGTTGATGACCAGCCGGTGCTCGTGCTGGTCCTTGGCCGAATCGAGCAGTGCACGCGCGGCCTCCGCATCGGTCAGCGGGTCGGGCGAACGCTTCGCCGAGCCCGCCAGCGGATTGGTGCTGAACGCACGCCCGTGCTTGCGCAGCAGCAACTCCGGACTGGCGCCGATCAGCACGCCCTCGCCGGGCAGATCGACCGCGAAGTGGTAGGCCTCGGGGTTCTGCTGGCGCAGGCCCTGGAAGATCGTCTGCGCGCAGGGCGGTTCGTCGAATTCGAGTTGCAGCAGACGCGACAGCACGGCCTTGTCGATGCGGCCTTCACGCAGCAGATCCAGTGCCTGATTGACCGCATCGCAGAAGCCAGCGCGCCCCGGCTGCTCGATGCAGCTGCGCGCCGCGCCGCAGGGCAATCCGCAGATCGCGGTGGGCGGCGCGCTGGGCGGCAGGAACGCCAGATGCAGCGGCACGAAGAGTCGCGATGGCTGCGCCTTGTCGAAGGGAATCACCCCGACTACCGCGGGATTGCTCAGCCCGGCCCGACGCGCATCGTCGAATGCCTGCTGCATGCTGCGCTCGAGCGCCTGTCCATCGTCGCCGCAGGGCAGGGTCAGCGAAGCGAAACAGCCGCTCGCCTCGACTCCGCCAGTCGGCGAATAAAACCGGAAACCAGGGTCAAAGATACGGCTCTGGCGGGCGCCAGAGAGTACTGCCTGAGCCCATGCGTTCACCGCGACCTCCTTAGCCATTCTTAATCAGAATTATTATCATTTGCATAGAAGGCGACGAATCTAGCCACGCCGATCAGGTGCGTCAAATTATTTCGAGTGAATTTTTTGAATCGATATGCATGCCAAAATGCCAGTACAAAGCGCGCGATCGGGCGCGAACTTCGGCAATCAACCGGCATCGAAACGACGACATTCGATCGCCAAAGGAGTCGAAATGCGCGTCAGATGGAGCCCCAACGCTATCCCGTGCAATGCCCTGCCAAGGACCGGCGTGCGCCCCTCCGGCCGGCCGTGGCACCTGCGCGCCGGCGCGTTCGCACTGCTCGCCACGGTCGCCGCGCTGCCCGCCTGGGCGACGAACGGCACCTCGCTGGCCGAGCGCGACGCGCACAACAAACGCCTGAGCGAACAGTTGCAGCTGGCACCGAACGGGCAATCGGCCGCGCCGACCGCGCGCTACAACCACATCATCACCTTTGGCCAGTCGCTCGCCTCGGCAGCCGAAGGCTGGCCGGCGCTGTCGACCGAGGCGCGCTACGACAACCTGATGCTCGGCCAGGCGGTGCGCTCGGCGACCTTCAGCGGCGCATCTTTCGAACCCGTCGGCCAGGCAGCCTTCAGCCCGCTGCGCGCGGTGGTGCAGCGCAAGAGCGATGCGCGGATCATTCTCGAGCCGGCGCAGGTCGCTCAGCTCGAAGAGCACGCCCAGGAGGAAGGCGAATCGGTGGATATCGGCGCGCTGAACATGGCGCGACGCCTGTATCTGCAAAAGCGCGGCAGCGACGCCGATCCGCAGCACCTGTTCCTCGCCAGCAACGCGGCAACCTCCGGACGCTCCATCGCGCAGCTGTCGAAGACCGGCGGCACCCACGAATACCGCCGCGTGCCGCAAGCCATGGACCAGGCGAAGGCGCTCGCCGACGCGGAGAACGCCAGCTATGCCGTCAGCGCGTTCTTCTGGATGCAGGGCGAGTTCGACTATTCCCACACCAACGGCGGGGTGAACGACAAGGCGCGCTACAAGCAGCTGGCACGCCAGCTGCGCGACGACCTCTATGACGACACCCGCGCCATTACCGGGCAAACGCGAATGCCCGCCTTCATCAGCTATCAGACCGACGCCAAATCGTCGATGAAGGACGGCTCGCTGGCGGTCGGCATGGCGCAATGGGAACTGGCACAGGAGGAGCCCAACTGGTTTCTCGCCGGCCCGGTGTATCCGTACGTCGACAAGGGCGTGCACCTGTCGGCCAACGGCTATCGCTGGTTCGGCCAGATGCTCGGCAAGGTCTACCATCGGGTCGCCGTCGAGGGCCGCAAATGGCAGCCGCTGGCGCCGCGTCGGGCCACGGTCGCGGGACGCGAGATATTGCTGGATTTCCACGTGCCCGCGCCGCCGCTGCAGTTCGCCGAACCCTACATCGGCCACGTCGCGCGACCGGTGAAGAACAAGGGCTTCATGGTCTATGACGATCAGGGCGAGGTGCCGCTGGAAGCGGTGGACATCGCCGCCGACACCATCGTCCGCCTGCGCGCCGGGCGCGATCTGGCCGGACAACCGCGCATTACCTACGCGAGTTTCCAGGTCGGTGGCGCCGGCCAGCTGCGCGACAGCGATGCCACGCAGGCCGACGCCAGCTACGAATACCTGCCGGAACAGGGCATGCCCGAGGAGGCGAATATCCCCGCGCTGGTCGGTAAGCCCTACCCGTTGCAGAACTGGAGCATCGCCTTCGAGCTGGTGGCAAAACCTGGACAGGCGTTGCCCTAGCTACCAGCCGAGGGTTTCTTTGAGGAAAGGAATGGTCAGCTTGCGCTGCGCCTGCAGCGAGGCCTGATCGAGGCGGTCGAGCAGCTCGAACAGCGCGCTCATGCTGCGCGCGCCACGGGTGAGGATGAAGCGGCCGACGTCGTCCGGCAGATTCAACCCGCGGCGCGAGGCACGCAACTGCAACGCACGCAGCTTGTCTTCGTCGGATAGCTGCTGCAGCTGGAACACCAGCGCCAGACTCAGCCGCGATTTGAGGTCAGGCAACTGCACTGCCAGCTCGCGCGGCGAGGCATCGGCGGCCAGCAGCAGTCGTCGACCGCTGTCGCGCAAGCGATTGAACAGGTGGAACAGCGCCTCCTCCCACACCGCATCGCCGGCCACCGCGTCGAGATCGTCGAGGCAGACCAGTTCGCACTGCTCGAGGTTGTCGAGCAAGGCCGGGCCATATTCGGCGACCTCGGCCAGCGGCAGGTAGACCGCCTGCTCGCCACGCTCCTCGACACGCAGGCAGGCCGCCTGCAGCAGATGGCTGCGACCGACGCCAGTACTACCCCACAGATAGATCAGTTCGTCCGACCAGCCCGCTGCCGGCGAGCAGAGCCGCTCGACATAGCCGAGCGCCGCGGCGTTGGCGCCCGGATAGAAGTTGGCGAAGGTGGCATCGTCGCGCAGACGCACGCCGAGGGGCAGCTGGATGGGTTTCATGGCTCGGATGGTGGTTCGGCCGCGACGGCGGCAGGCTTTGCGTAAAGGTCCGAGAGTTTATAGAGATCATGCACATGGCGCAGCAGAACCATGATCACCGCCGCTACCGGCAGCGCCAGCAGCACGCCGGTGAAGCCGAACAGCTGGCCGCCGGCAAGCACTGCGAAGATCACCGCCACCGGATGCAGGCCGATGCGATCGCCCACCAGCAGTGGCGTCAGCAACATGCCCTCGAGCAGCTGCCCGACCGTGAAGACCGCGGCAACGCCCAGCAGCGGATAAGGCTCCAGGCCGAACTGGAATAGCACGGCGATCACCGCTGCGGCGAAGCCGACGACGAAGCCCATGTACGGCACGATGCTGGCGAGCCCCGCGAGCACGCCAATCAGCAGGCCCAGCTCCACGCCAACCAGCATCAGGCCGGCGGCATAAATCACCGCCAGTGCCAGCATCACCAGCAGCTGGCCGCGCAGGAAGGCGCCGATCACGTCGTGGCATTCACCGATCAGCGCGACCACCACGCCCTCGCGCCGACGCGGCAGCAAGCTGCGCAGCTTGGCCATGATCAGGTCCCAGTCACGCAGCAGATAGAAGCTTACCACCGGCACCAGCAGCAGATTGCCGACCCAGGCCAGCAACGCCAGGCTCGACGCCGTCGCCTGGCTGAGAATCACCCCGACGATGTCGGTGGTGCTGCCCAGATGCCCGGACAGCGCCGCTTTTAGCTGATCGAAGCGCCAGAAGTCCTGCTCCAGCCCCAGCTGCTCCTGCACCCACGGCAGCGCCTGTTGCTGCAACCAGTCGAGCGCCAGCGGCGCAAGCTGGTAAAGATGCATCAGCTGCTTGCCAAGCATCGGCAGCAGCACCAGCAGGAGCAGCAACAGCAGCAGACTGAACAGGCCGAACGTAGCGATCACTGCCCAGGTGCGCGAGCATCTCCAGCGCTCCAGCCGATCGACCAGCGGATCGCCGAGATAGGCCAGCAGGATACCCACCAGGAACGGCGAGAGAATCGGCGTCAACAGGTAGACCAGCCAGCCGCACAGCAGCAGGCCGGCCAGCCACAGCCAGCGGTTGGAATCGGTCATGTTCATTGCGCGACGCCTTGCAGTCAGGAGGCTCGAAGAAAAGGTTGGAGTAGCACCTACCAGCGGTAGCGCAGCACCGTGTCGGGCTCAGGCTGCGCCGCCTGCGGCTGGTCGGGTGCTACCGGCGCCGCATTGCCATCGAGCGGGGCTGGCTCGGCCGGAACCTCCTGCAGGCGCGCCAATTCCAGCTGGGCGCGCAACTGCTCGGGGCTGGCAGTCACGCGATAGACCAGACGGTCGCGCTCGACACTCAGCAGCTTGCCGCCAAGCGGCTGCAGCAGCTTGTCCAGCTCGGCGAAGCGGGTAATGTCCGCGCCGAGCACTTCCAGCGTCAGCTCCTTGGCTGCGCCCGGCGCAACGACGTAGCGCGGCGCCAGGTACTGGCTCACTGCCAACATCACGGCGTCGGCGACAGCCGCCTGGCTATCGCCCTTGGCCTGGCCGCTGCCGTGGGCATCATTCAGCCAGAGGTTCCAGCGCGCCTGCCAGCCTTCCTCGCCCTCACGCGCATGCACCGTCAGCAACGCGTCGGCGGCGTAGCGTTCGGACGGCTCGCGCAGCGCCTGTGCGTCCGCGGCGCCGAGCGTTTCGGGCGTTGCGGCAAGCTGTTCCTGCAAGTCGGCCAGCGGCAGACGCAACGGCAGGCCGCGATGACGCGCCGCAGCTTGCAGCGCGGTCGCGCCGTCCTGCGCGTCGCCCAGCAGCTGGGTGCCATTGGCCGTCTCGCTCAACCACCACGCCAGCACCACCGGCCGATTGGCACCCCACAAAGCCAGGCCAGCCTGGCGCAGGGTGCGTTCGGTGGTGGCCGGGTCGAAATCGACCACCAAGCTGTCGCCCTCGTAGCCGTAACGGCTGATCAGCTTTTGCGGGTCCTTGCGCAGTTCCGCCAGCGCCGGTTTGCCGGCACTGGCGGCATCGCCGGTCAGGCGCAGCAGCAGCGTATCGAAGGCGCGCTGCAGCGCTTCGCCGCGCGCGTCGGCCTGCTGGCTGGGCACCGGCTCGCGCACCTGATAGAGCGTGCGCAGCGGTTCGGCGAACAGCGGCGACGCCGCGAGCGCGAGGCAGACGACGAGGAAACGGGAAACTAGGCGCATGGAGGGTTCTCGCGAGAGCGGCTGATCGCCGGCGGGGAACGGGAGCGCATACCTTAAACAGCCGCCGGATACCCGGCAACCGACACACGCCCGGCCTGTCGGCTGCGTCACCGCCGTGTCCGGTCGGAGCCGCCCGCGCGGCGCGCCCGGGCGGGATGGTCGCTGCGTGGCAAGCCTGATAAAATCGCGCGCTTTCCGCAGACCGACTCCGACGCCCCACCGCGGGCCGGAAATCCTGCGCCAGCCGAAGACATGCTTCCGCTGGCCATCGCACGGTCGAAACCCGCACTCCTCGCACAGGCCCGGACTCTATGAGCAAGCAACCCTCCATTAGCTACAAGGACGCTGGCGTCGACATCGATGCAGGCGAAGCGCTGGTCGAGCGCATCAAGGGCGTGGCCAAGCGTACCGCGCGCCCTGAAGTGATGGGCGGCCTGGGTGGCTTCGGCGCGCTGTGCGAGATTCCGGCCGGTTACAAGCAGCCAGTGCTGGTGTCCGGCACCGATGGCGTCGGCACCAAGCTGCGCCTGGCGCTGAACCTGAACAAACACGACAGCATCGGCCAGGATCTGGTTGCCATGTGCGTCAATGACCTCGTCGTCTGTGGCGCCGAACCGCTGTTCTTCCTCGACTACTACGCCACCGGCAAGCTCAACGTCGACGTGGCCGCCACGGTGGTCACCGGCATCGGCGCCGGTTGCGAACTGGCCGGCTGCTCGCTGGTCGGCGGCGAAACCGCCGAAATGCCCGGCATGTACGAGGGCGAGGATTACGACCTGGCCGGCTTCTGCGTCGGCGTGGTGGAGAAGGCCGAGATCATTGATGGCTCGAAGGTGGCCACTGGCGACGCGCTGATCGCCCTGCCCTCCTCCGGCCCGCATTCCAACGGTTACTCGCTGATCCGCAAGATCATCGAAGTCGCCGGCGCCGATATCGAGAGCGTGCAGCTCGACGGCAAGCCGCTGGCCGATCTGCTGATGGCGCCGACGCGCATCTACGTCAAGCCGCTGCTGAAACTCATCAAGGACACCGGCGCGGTCAAGGCCATGGCCCACATCACCGGCGGCGGTCTGCTCGACAACATCCCGCGCGTGCTGCCCGAAGGCGCCCAGGCGGTGATCGACGTGGCCAGCTGGACCCGCCCGGCGGTGTTCGACTGGCTGCAGGACAAAGGCAACGTCGACGAGCACGAGATGCACCGTGTGCTCAACTGCGGCGTCGGCATGGTCATCTGCGTCGCCCAGGACCAGGTCGACGCCGCACTGACCAACCTGCGCGCCAGCGGTGAGCAGCCGTGGGTGATCGGCCGAATCGCCGAAGCCGCCGAAGGCGCGGCGCAGGTCCAGCTGAACAACCTGAAAGCCCACTGATGCCCTGCAACGTCGTCGTCCTGATCTCCGGGTCCGGCAGCAATCTGCAGGCGCTGATCGACAGCCAGAGCGACAGCAACCCGGCACGCATTGGCGCGGTGATCTCCAACCGCGCCGATGCCTACGGACTGCAGCGCGCCCAGGCCGCCGGCATACCCACTCAGGTGCTGTCGCACCGTGAGTTCGCCGACCGCGAGGCTTTCGATACAGCACTGATGGCGGCCATCGACGCCTTCCAGCCGGATCTGGTCGTGCTCGCCGGCTTCATGCGCATCCTCACGCCCGGCTTCGTCCGCCATTATCAGGGGCGCCTGCTGAACATCCATCCGTCGCTGCTGCCCCGGCACAAGGGGCTGGATACGCACAACCGCGCCGTGGCTGCCGGTGATACCGAACACGGCTGCAGCGTGCACTTCGTCACCGAAGAGCTGGACGGCGGACCGGTGGCGATCCAGGCGGCGATCCCGATTCGCGCGGATGAAAGCGTCGCGCAACTGACCGACCGCGTACATGTCGAAGAACATCGCATCTACCCGCTCGCCGTTCGCTGGTTCGCCGAAGGGCGCTTGCGCCTCGGCGAGCAGGGCGCGATGCTGGACGGCGAAAAACTGCCGGCCTCCGGCCATCTGATACGAACCTAGGAGAGATTATGCGTCGCGCCTTGCTGCTCGCTCTCGCCGTGCTGGCCCTGCCGGCCCACGCGCTGGAGCTCAAGCCCTTCTCCGCCAGCTACACCGCCGACTGGACGCAGGTACCGGTCAGCGGCACCGCCGAACGCAGCCTGGCGAAACTGCAGGACGGCCGCTGGCAGCTCGATTTCGAGGCTTCGATGCTGGTTGCCAGCTTCAGCGAGCGCAGCACGTTTCGCATCGAGGGCGACACCTTCCTGCCAGATAGCTATCGCCTCGAACGCGGCGGCCTGGGCAAGGGTAAGAAGATCAAGCACGACTTCGACTGGCAGGCCAAGCAGGTGGTCGGCAGCGACCGCGGCGATCCGGTCAAGCTGACGCTGCATCGCGGCCTGCTGGACAAATCGACCTATCAGGTCGCTCTGCAGCAGGAAGTGGCGGCAGGCAAGCAGAGCATGAGTTACCAGGTGGTCGACGGCGACGAGATCGAAACCTACGACTTCCGCGTGCTCGGTGAGGAAAAGGTCGACACCCAGGCCGGCCAGGTCGACGCGATCAAGGTCGAGCGCGTGCGCGATCCGACGCAGAGCAAGCGCGAGACCATCCTCTGGTTCGCCAAGGACTGGAACTACCTGCTGGTGCGCCTGCATCAGGTGGAAAAGGATGGCAAGCAGTACCAGATCATGCTGCAGGAAGGCAGCGTCGACGGCCGCGCCGTCAAAGGCAACTGATCACCCGCGGCACCGCCCTGCGCTGCCGCCCTCTCCCTGTCGAGTACCCCATGACCGCCGCTCGCGCCCTGTTGCTCGTCCTGCTGCCACTGTTCGCTGGTTGCCAGTCGCTATTTCGCACCGAGGCACCTGCGCCGGCCGGTGATCGTCTGCAGGGCATGCTGACGCGCCAGGGCGATGCCTGGCAGCTGCAACCGTGCGGTCAGTTGCCGGCGCTGCGGTTACGTGACATCAAGGACGGCGGCCTGCTCCAGCCGGCCAGCGAGCTGATGGCGGACGGACAGGCGCAGCTGTTCGCCGATGTACGCGGAGCGCTCGATCTGCAGCACGCCACGCTGGCGGTGCATCGCCTCTACCGCCTACAGGGCGAAGGTCCCGGTTGCAACGATAAGAATTTCTCACGCCTGATCCTGCGCGCCAGCGGCAACGAGCCCGACTGGAGCCTGCTGGTCACCAGCGACGGTTTGCTGCTCGAACGCCCGGGCGAACCCGCGCTTGCCCTACCCTATCTGGAAGAACAGCTGCCCGAGGGCCAGCTGGCCTTCACCAGCGAGGCCAACCGGCAAAGGCTGCAGCTCTGGGTCACGCCACAGCGCTGCCAGGACAGCGCCAGCGGCGCCGTCACGCACCTGAGCGCGCAGCTGCGCCTGGATGACGGCAAGGTCCTGCGCGGGTGCGCCTACTACGGCGGCGCCCGCAACGATTGAACCCACCGAGGCGCAGCGCGCCCCGCGACTGACAAGAACCAGAACCATGAACGACGCACTGTCCCTGCTGCAGCCCTACCCCTTCGAGAAACTGCGTGCCCTGCTCACCGGCGTAGTGCCGCCAGCAGACAAGCGACCGATCGCACTGTCGATCGGGGAACCCAAGCATCGCTCGCCGGACTTCGTCGCCCAGGCGCTGAGGGACAACCTCGATCAGTTGGCGGTCTACCCGACCACGCTGGGCATCCCGGCGCTGCGCGAAGCGATTGCCGGCTGGTGCGAGCGGCGCTTCGGCCTGGCCGCGGGCGCGGTCGATCCGGCCCGGCAGGTGCTGCCGGTCAACGGCACGCGCGAGGCGCTGTTCGCCTTCACCCAGGCCGTGGTCAGCCGCGCCGCCGACGGCCTGGTGATCAGTCCCAACCCGTTCTATCAGATCTACGAGGGCGCGGCGCTGTTGGCCGGCGCCACGCCGCACTATCTGCCGTGCCTGGCCGAGAACGGCTTCAATCCGGATTTCGATGCGGTGCCGAGCGACGTCTGGCAGCGCTGCCAGATCCTGTTCCTCTGCTCGCCGGGCAACCCTACCGGGGCACTGGTACCGCTGCAGACGCTGCAGAAACTTATCGCCCTGGCCGACGAGCACGACTTCGTGATCGCCGCCGACGAGTGCTACAGCGAACTCTACTTCGACGAGGCCAACCCGCCGGCCGGCCTGCTGAGCGCTTGCGCCGCGCTCGGTCGCCACGACTACAAGCGCTGCGTGGTGTTCCACAGCCTGTCCAAGCGCTCCAACTTGCCGGGCCTGCGCTCGGGTTTTGTCGCCGGCGATGCCGACATCCTCAAGGCCTTCCTGCTCTACCGCACCTACCACGGCTGCGCCATGCCGGTGCAGACCCAGTTGGCCAGCGTGGCGGCGTGGAACGACGAGATTCACGTGCGCGCCAACCGCGAGCTGTACCGGGCGAAGTACGACGCCGCGCTGCAGATTCTCGCGCCGGTGCTCGACGTGCAGCGTCCCGATGGCGGCTTCTACCTGTGGGCGAAGACGCCGGGCGACGATCAGGCCTTCACCCGCGAGCTGTTCGCCGAAGAGCACGTCACCGTGGTGCCGGGTTCCTACCTGTCGCGGGAGATCGACGGTCTTAACCCCGGCGCCGGTCGGGTGCGCATGGCGCTGGTGGCCCCGCTGGCCGAATGCAGCGAGGCCGCACAGCGCATCCGCAACTTCCTCGAACGCCGCTGAACGGCCGCAGGCCCGCTGCAACCGCCCGCTGCGTTCAGTAGACGCCGGGCGGTATGGCGTCCTTGCCGTAGTTACGCAGCTTCTTCAGATTCTCCGGCTTCATGTGTTCCGGCAGATCGGCCTCGCGCCGCTCCTCGTCCGGCTCAGTACGCTCGGACCGTTCTGGTTGGTGCTGCCTGTTCTGTTCGCTCATGTCAGACTCCTCGCCTCAGTGGGCCTACCCTTCCCAGATCGGTTCGCCGTCGGCATCGATCTCGCGCAGCCTGTTCAGCGCGGCCTCGGCGACACTCTGCGCCTCGGATTGCAGATCGAACCGGCGCCCGTCCGCTACTTTGACTATATGCACGTGCTCGTCGCTGTCCCGCCGCTGTACGGCGATGATCGCCTGATAGCCATCCTCCAGCGGGATGGCCGATGACAGCGCCTCGAAATGTTCGAAATGTCTGCGTGCCATGAAGTGCCCCGTCGTTGCGATTGTCACCAATGGACAACAAGACGCTGGTAAAAGATCGCCGACCCGGCTCGAACGCGCCCGCCGTGCCACGCTCTGAATACAACCATAGCCCTGCCGGAGAAGACCGATGACCATGACCGAAGAATATGCCGCGAGCGAACCCAGCCGCGCGGCGGTCGATGCCCTCGACGGGCTGACACTGCTGGAGTTCGGCGCACCCTGGTGCGGTCATTGCCGTGCTGCCCAGCAACCGCTGGCACAGGTTCTGGCCGAGCGTCCGGCGCTGCGTCACCTGAAGATCGAGGACGGCCCCGGCCGTCCGCTCGGACGCTCGTTCCGCGTCAAGCTGTGGCCCACACTGATCCTGCTGCGCCAGGGCGTCGAGATAGCACGCGCGGTTCGCCCAACCACCACCGATGCCATCGAGCAGATCCTCGGCGATGCCGGCCAGGCCTGAGCCGCGCGACATTTCCGGTCACACCCGCGGCGGCGCTCCGAGACCGGCGCGCACCGACATACAACAGCCGGGCATGGCATAATCCGCCACCGGTTTTGCAGGAGTTTGGAGAGGCATCCATGCCCAACGATAACCAGGGAATTTGCCTGTATGGCATCAAGGCCTGCGACACGATGAAGAAGGCCCGCAGCTGGCTCGACGAGCAGCAAGTGGACTATGCCTTCCATGACTACAAGAGTGCCGGCATCGACCGCGCTCACTTGCAGGCCTGGTGCGACGAACATGGCTGGCAGACGGTGCTGAACCGCGCCGGCACGACCTTCCGCAAGCTGGATGACGCGCAGAAAACCGATCTCGACCAGGACAAGGCCATCGAACTGATGCTGGCCCAGCCGTCGATGATCAAACGCCCGGTGCTCGATCTGGGCAGCCGGACCCTGATCGGCTTCAAGCCCGATCTCTATGCCGCCGCATTGGCGAACACGAACTGACAGCGGCCCGTCGGCACGGACCGCCACACGAAAAGGATTCTCTTATGTCTACCACTCTCTTCAGCCTGGCCTTCGGTGTCGGCACCCAGAATCGCCAGGGCGACTGGCTGGAAGTCTTCTACTCGCTGCCGCTGCTGCAGCCGGCCGGCGAGCTGATCGCGGCGATCAGCCCGATTCTCGGCTACACCGGCGGCAACCAGGCCATCGCCATCACCATCAACCAGGCCGCCGAGCTGGCCGATGCGGTCAAGGCGCTCGATGCCAAGCAGCACGCCCTGCTCACGCGTCTGGCCGAGAGCCAGAGGCCGCTGGTGGTGACCCTGCTGGCCGAGGATGCCGCGCCGACCTCGACGCCCGAGGCCTACCTCAAGCTGCACCTGCTCTCGCATCGCCTGGTCAAGCCGCACGGCCTGAACCTCTCCGGCATTTTCGCGCTGCTGCCCAATGTTGCCTGGACCAGCCAGGGCGCCGTCGATCTGGCCGAACTGGGCGAGCGCCAGCTGGAAGCCCGCCTGAAGGGCGAGCTGCTGGAAGTCTTCTCGGTGGACAAGTTCCCGAAGATGACCGACTACGTGGTCCCGACCGGCGTGCGCATCGCCGACAGCGCCCGCGTGCGCCTGGGTGCCTATGTCGGCGAAGGCACCACGGTGATGCACGAAGGCTTCATCAACTTCAACGCCGGCACCGCCGGCCCGGGGATGATCGAAGGGCGTGTGTCGGCCGGTGTGTTCGTCGGCAAGGGTTCGGACCTCGGCGGTGGCTGCTCGACGATGGGCACCCTGTCCGGCGGCGGCAACATCGTGATCTCCGTGGGCGAAGGCTGCCTGATTGGCGCCAACGCCGGCATCGGTATCCCGCTGGGCGACCGCAACACCGTCGAATCCGGTCTGTACATCACCGCCGGGACCAAGGTCAGCCTGCTCGACGAGAACAGCCAGTTGGTGCAGGTGGTCAAGGCACGCGATCTGGCCGGTCAGCCGGACCTGCTGTTCCGCCGCAACTCGCAGACCGGCGCGGTGGAGTGCAAGACCCACAAGTCGGCGATCGAGCTGAACGAAGCACTGCACGCGCACAACTGAGCGCCGACCAGGATTACCGGCGCGCTCGTCGCCCGGTAATCCGCGCAACACGCCGAGGCCAGACATGATTTTGCATTCCCCCTGGCGTGCCGACTTCCCGGCCCTGGCCGTGCTCGAAGCCCAGGGTCAGACCTATCTCGACAGCGCCGCCACCGCGCAGAAGCCGCAGGCGCTGATCGACGCGCTGACCGGTTACTACACCTGCGGCGCCGCCAACGTGCACCGCGCCCAGCACCAGCCGGCCGAACGCGCCACGCGCGCCTTCGAGGACGCGCGGATCAAGGTCGCGCGGTGGTTAAACGCCGCCGGCCCGACCGAGATCGTCTTTACCCGTGGCGCCACCGAGGCGCTGAACCTGCTGGCCTACGGGCTGGAGCATCTGCTGCAGGCCGGCGACGAGATCGTCATCAGTGCACTGGAGCACCATGCCAATCTGCTGCCCTGGCAGCAGCTCGCCCTGCGCCGGGGTGCCCGCCTGGTGGTGCTGCCGCTGGATGCGCAAGGCCTTATCGACCTGCCGGCCGCTGCGGCACTGATCGGCCCGCGCACCCGCCTGCTCGCGGTAAGCCAGCTATCCAACGTACTGGGCAGCTGGCAACCGCTGCAGGCGCTGCTGTCGCTGGCCAGGGCGCAGGGCGCGCTGACCATCGTCGACGGTGCGCAGGGCGTGGTGCACGGTCGCCACGACCTGCAGGCGCTCGCCTGCGATTTCTACGTGATGTCCAGCCACAAGCTCTACGGGCCGGACGGCGTCGGCGTGCTCTATGGCCGTGGCGAGTCGTTACTGCAGCTCAGGCACTGGCAGTTCGGCGGCGAGATGGTGCGCGTCGCCGAATACCACAGCGCCGAATTCCACGCGGCGCCGCTCGGCTTCGAAGCGGGCACGCCGCCGATCGCTGGAGTGATCGGCCTGGGCGCCAGTCTGGATTACCTCGCCGGGCTGGACGCGGCAGCGGTCGAGGCGCACGAACAGACGCTGCATCGCGCCCTGCTCGACGGCCTGCGCCAGCGCGAAGGCGTGCGCCTGCTCGGCGCGCCCAGCGTCGCGCTCGCCAGCTTCGTCGTCGACGGCGTACACCATGCCGATCTGGCGCACCTGCTCACCGAGCAGGGCATCGCCGTGCGCAGCGGCAACCACTGCGCGATGCCGCTGATGAAGGAACTGGGCCTGAGCGGCGCGATCCGTGTATCGCTCGGTCTGTACAACGACGGCGGCGACCTGCGGCGCTTCTTCGAGGCGCTGGATCGCAGCCTGGAGCTGTTGCGATGAGCGCCCTGCCCTCGCGCGCCGAACAGGCGCTCGCCGCCTTCGGCGCCGCGCCAGGCTGGGAGCAGCGCGCACGCCTGCTGATGCAGTGGGGCGAACAGCTGGAACCACTCGCCGACAGCGAGCGCTGCGAGGCGAATCGGGTCCGTGGCTGCGAAAGTCAGGTCTGGCTGGTCGGCGAGCGGCGCGACGGCCGCTGGCATTTGCGCGCCAGCAGCGATGCACGCCTGTTGCGCGGCCTGCTGGCGGTGCTGCTGGCCCGTATCGATGGACTGGAGGACAGCGAACTGGCGCGCGTGGATCCGAACGCGTGGTTCAGCGAACTCGGGCTGGCGCGCCAGCTGTCACCGTCGCGCAGCAACGGCATGCATGCCGTGCTGCAGCGGGTGCGCGAGCTGACGGCGGGCTGAAGCCGCCGTCGGGATAACTCAACGCTTGCGCAGGATCACGCTGCCGATCGAGTAGCCGGCGCCGAACGAGCTGAGCACCCCTAGGCTGCCGCTGGGCAGGTCATCCTGGTGCTTGTGGAAGGCGATCACCGAACCGGCCGAGCTGGTGTTGGCGTAAGTGTCGAGAATCACCGGCGCTTCCTGCTCGGTAGCGTCTCGGCCCAGCAGCCGGCGCACGATCAGGTGGTTCATGTTGAGGTTGGCCTGGTGCAGCCAGAAGCGCTTGACCGACTCCACCGCGATACCGCTTTCCTGCAGGTGCGCACCGATCAGTTCGGCGACCATCGGGCAGACTTCCTTGAACACCTTACGGCCTTCCTGGATGAACAGCTTGTCCGGATCGTCCTTGTGCTCTTCGGCGGCGCGGTTGAGGAAGCCGAAGTTGTTGCGGATGTTGTTGGAGAACTCGGTCACCAGCTTGGTGCTGACCACATCCCACTGGTGTTCGGAGGTCGCCAGATCGGCACGCTCGATGATCACCGCAGTGCAGGCGTCGCCGAAGATGAAATGGCTGTCGCGGTCGCGGAAGTTCATGTGGCCAGTGCAGATTTCCGGGTTGACCATCAGAATCGCCCGCGCCTGGCCTAGCTTGACGCTGTTCACCGCGTTCTGGATGCCGAAGGTCGCCGAGGAACAGGCCACGTTCATGTCGAAGCCGAAGCCCTTGATACCCAGCGCGGCCTGCACTTCGATGGCGATGGCCGGATACGGCCGCTGCAGGTTGGAACAGGCAACGATCACGCCATCGATATCGGCGGCCGTCTTGCCGGCCCGCGCCAACGCCTCTTCCGCCGCCTTGACCGACATTTCGCAGAGGATCGACCATTCCTCGTTGCTACGCTCGGGAATGCGCGGAACCATGCGCTCGGGATCGAGAATGCCGGTCTTGTCGGTGACGTAACGGCTCTTGATGCCCGAGGCCTTTTCGATGAAGGCTACGCTCGACTCGGCCAGCGCTTCGACCTCACCGGCGGCGATGGCAGCCGCGTGGTCGCTGTTGAAGCGCTGCACGTAGGCGTTGAACGACGCCACCAGTTCTTCGTTGGAAATGCTGCTGGCAGGGGTGTAAAGGCCGGTACCGCTGATGACGACGTCGTACACAGTCGTTCCTCTTGAATGATTGGCTGATCGTTTCTCTAACGTTCGGAGCGCGTCGACCACGGCCGTACGAGTGCTCCCAGCGCCGGGGTTAATGCCGGCTATTGTGCATTAAAAGTCCGAAGAATCTGCAACCTGGCAGCGAAACCAGAGGAAAAACCGACAATTACGCAACACCTGACCGTGACCGCCCGGTCGCAAAACAAAGAAGGCGTCTTGCGACGCCCTCTTTGTGTATAGACCAACCAGTCGGATTCACTTGATGCCCTGGCCGAGCAGCACGCCATTGACCTCCTTGCCGTACAGATTCACCCCGTCGTTGGCGTGGTATTTGTCGCGGGTCTTCGCGATCGATCCCTCGATCAGCCGCGGATCCTGCGGGCGCTCATGGCTGTTCATGAAGGCGGCGACGTTCCACGCCTGCTCGTCGGTCAGCGAGCCGCCCTTGCCCAGCGGCATGCTCTGCTTGATGAACGCCGCAGCGGTGTTGATGCGGTGCATCCCCGCGCCCCAGTTGAACGACTCCTTGCCCCAGAGCGGCGGGAACACATAGCTGCCGCCCGCCTTCTGCCCCTCGCCATTGGCGCCGTGGCAAACCGCGCACTGCTCGACATACACCTGCCTGCCCTGGGCAATGTCGTAACCTGCCTTCGGTTGCGGGACCTCGGGGTAGGCGCGGCCAGGCAGTTCCTGGCCGGTCGGCGCGCCCGTAGACAGCCAGTAGGAATAGGCCGTCAGCGCGTTGATCACATGGCTGTCGGCCGCCGGCGGCTTGCCGTTCATGCTGAACTGGAAGCAGCCCTGTACGCGTTCGGCGTAGCTGTTGACCTTGTCGTTCTTCTTGCGATACGCCGGGTACATCGGATACGCACCCCACAGCGGCGCAGAGTTGGCCTTGCGTCCCTGGTCGAGGTGGCAATTGGTGCAGTTCATGCCATTGCCGACGTATTCGGCAGCGTACTTCTGGGTATCGATGAAGATGGCACGGCCATCCTGCACCAGCTTGCCGAAGGCATTGTCCGGCAGGTCCTCCTCATGCGGCGGCTGGAAAAACGCCTCGCTCGGCGCCTTGCTGGCGCTGGCAACCAGTTGCGACTGGTCGTCCATGCGGATCTTTTCGGCGGCCTGCAGCGGCGCGCCAACAGCCAGAGCCAGGAGCGCTGGGATAAGAGTGTTCATCGGCAGTCTCCTTATGGCTGGCTCAGATTGGCGAAATATTCCGAAACCGCTTGGACTTCGGCATCGGTCAGCCCGCGGGCGACATGGCCCATCAGGTCATTCGGATCGTTCTTGCGCGTCCCCTGGCGCCAGGCCTGCAACTGGCCAGCAATATATTGCGCGGGCTGCCCCGCCAGCGCCGGGAAGGCGTCACCGACGCCGATGCCGCTCGGCCCGTGACAGGAAACACATTCGGGGATGTTGCGCGCCCAGGCACCGCGTAGCGCGAGCTGCGCGCCGAGGTCATCGGCCTTTTCCACCCGCGTCACCAGCGGTACGTCGACGGCCGGCAGCGCAGCGAGCATGTCGGTCACCGCGGTGATCTCCTCGTCCGTCAGCGCGGCCGCCAGCGGCTGCATCACAGGTGCGCTGCGCGCGCCGCTGCGGATGTCCTCCAACTGCTTGCGCATGTAGGCGGCGGAAAGTCCTGCCAGGCGCGGAAAACCACTGGCCGCCATCCCTTCGCCATTGGCGCCATGACATGTCACGCATGCCAGTGCAGCCGGATTGGCGCCCCCCTGGCTGTAGATTTTCTGCCCATCGGCAGCGTGCACCTGCAACGCAAGTATCAGTGCACCGGTGCCGGCCAGCGCCCTGCTTGGAATTTTCATGCAACCCCTCATCAGCGTTTATTTTCTGATTTCTTCTGCTCCAGCGCCGTCAGGCAGTGCGGCAGTCTGTCGCAGCGACCCGAAGCTAACACAGGCATAACCCTTCAGCCAGTAACGGAATAAGCTTAGAACCGTTGCGAATATATCTTTGTGCCCTATACCCCCTGGGGCATGATCACGCGGTAGCCGGCTCCGTCTCGGTTATGCTTGCGTCCCCTGACCAGGACTGCCCCATGAAAGACCAACTCGAAGAACTGCTTCGCCTGATCGGCTCTGGCTGCATGAGCGACGAAGAAATAGCGCAGATCGCCGACGAAGCGGCGCAGGCCTATGCCGACCCGGCGGCCTTTCTCGCCGCAAACCCGGACATCAACTACGACGACGACTTCCCCATCCCGCTGGGCGAATGGGTGGTCGTCGGCAGCCTTCCGGAAACCGTGCTGTTCCAGGCCGACGATTACCAGCAGCTGTTCGAGCGCATCGTCGCGTCGTTCGGTCCGCAGGTCTCGTTCGTGCTCAAGGCCAAGCAGCTGGCCAAGACCGAGCCGCTGAAGGCGCTTAATCGCATCCAGGTGCAGCTGAGCAGCCTCTACCCGGAGAAAGGCGGCTACGTGCTGGTGGATTTCAGCGAACCGCTGGACGATGAACTGCAGGCCGTGCTGGTCTACAGCTGCGATGTCGAACGGGTGATGCAGCTGGCGGTGGAGGTCGGCATCTATGCCGCACCGGCGCTCGATGCGCTCAAAACCGAACTCGAAGAGGAGTGATCAGCCCCGGCGCAACGGCTCGAGCAGCGGTTTGAGACCGTTGTGATCGATCTCCTGCATCAGCGCCAGCAGGCGACCGATGTCGCCGGGCGGAAAGCCAACCCGGGCGAACCAGTTGAGGTAGTGCCCGGGCAGATCGGCGATCACCCGGCCCTTGTACTTGCCGTAAGGCATGGTCTGGGTGACCAGACGCTGCAGGTCTTCGGGTTTCATCGAGGCGCTCGGCTTGGCGGGACGGCAATACTGCCACAGGACCGCGGCGGGCCGTTCGCTGGCCACTGGCCTTTTATCGATTCGGCATAAACGCCCGCCGCAGGTACTCGGCCATAAATATGGCAGCGCGCCATCGTTCCCGGTAACCCCGGAAATAGATCGGTTGATCGCTGCGCCCCGAGGTTCCAGACAATCCTTCAATCGGCATCATAGGCATTGTCTATTTTTCGTTGTCCGCGAGTTGACCTAGGCCTTCAGACGGCTTACCCGTCCACTTGCGGAGAACAATAAATGAACGCACCACTTTCGTACGGCGGCCTTCTCGCGCTGGCCATGAGCCTCGCGTTGCCCGCCGTGCAGGCCGCCGAAACCGACAGCATCCCCACCAGCTACTCGCCGGTGGTCATCGCTGAGCGCTTCGACACGATCATGCAACGCATGGCCGGCGAGAAGGCCGGCATCATGCAGCGCCACCGGGAACTGCTCGAACAACGCTACGACCTTGCCGACAAGCCCGCCGACGGCGTGAAGATGACGCGCGGCAAACCGGTTCAGAGCGGCGTGCGGGTCAAGCTGGCGGACGGCACGAGCTGGGACGAGCTGGCCGGGCTGAGTCCCGAGCAGATTCGCGAGCAGCGGCGCTTTCCCCTCGGTTTCATGCCGCTGCCGCATCCCAATCACCCCGAAGGCGGCATGGTCTTCCCGCAGTTCCAGATCGACGAGGTGAAGAAGCTCGAGAACCGCGACCTGACGCGCTTCGACCTGGATTTCGACCTGCCCGAGCATTTCCTGCCGGAATTTCCGGCGCCGATCTTTCTCACCACCCGCCCCGACCTTGGCGACGTGTCCCAAGGCAAGCTGGTCAACATCCGCAACTACTTCGAGCTGTTCAACGGCATCCTCAATCCCAAGCAGCTCGAAGGCCTGCGGCTGCTGGTCACGACCTTTCCGCAGCAGCAGTTCAACGCCACCGACGACCGTCGCAGCGAGCACCCGCACCCCGGCGTGGCCTGCCTGGACTGTCATGCCAACGGCCATACCAATGGCGCGACGCACCTGGCCGGCGACGTGCGACCGCAGCCATTCCGCCACCGCATCGACACGCCAACCCTGCGCGGTGTCAACATCCAACAGATCTTCGGCTCACAGCGCGCACTGAAGACGGTGGAAGACTTCACCGAGTTCGAGCAGCGCGCAGCCTACTTCGATGGTGACATCGTGATGGCTGCGAAGAAGGGCGTGAACGTGCTCGAACGCGGCAGCCAGGTGCACTTCATGGGCGAGTTCCAGGCGCTGCTGGACTTCCCTCCGGCACCCAAGCTGAACGTCGAGGGTCGTCTCGATCCGACCAAGGCCAGCGAGCAGGAGCTGCGCGGCGAGCAGGTCTTTCATGGCAAGGGCGCCTGCGCCGGTTGCCACGTACCGCCCTACTACACCGATAACCTGATGCATGATCTGCAAACCGAGCGTTTCTACGAGCCGCAGGAATACAACGGTGTGATGGCCGTGGGCGACGGGCCGATTAAGACCTTCCCGCTGCGCGGCATCAAGGAGTCGCCGCCGTACCTGCATGACGGCCGCCTGCTGACCCTCGAAGACAGCGTGGAATTCTTCAACCTGATCTTGCAGCGCAACCTCAGCCAGCAGGAGAAGGCCGATCTGGTCGCCTTCCTGCGCACGCTCTGAGGCACCGCTTATCCGGCGCCTCTCGCGGCGCTGGATAAAGCGCGGCTATCCACGGCATAGGCAGACTCCGCTTGGCCGGCGCCGTGCTGGCGGCCGACAATGAGCCCATCGCCAGCCGAGCACCCAGGATCCGAACATGCAAGCGCCCAAGCCAACCCCCGAACTGGACGACGCCACCCTCGCCTTCGCCGAACAGGTCTTCGACTGCGCGCGCCAGGGCGACAGCGACCGGCTGAGCGAACTGCTCGCCCAAGGGCTGCCGGCCAACCTGCGCAACCATGCCGGCGACAGCCTGCTGATGCTCGCCAGCTACCACGGTCATCTCGACACCGTGCGCCTGCTGTTGCAGCACGGCGCCGATCCGCAGCTGCGCAATGCGCGCGGCCAGACGCCACTGGCAGGCGCCGCGTTCAAGGGCGACCTGCCGATGATCCGCCTGCTGCTGGAACACGGCGCCGACGTCGAGGGCGCATCCCCCGACGGCCGCACCGCGCTGATGATCGCCGCGATGTTCAATCGCAGCGAGATCGTCGAATTCCTGATTGCCCAGGGGGCCGATCCGCATGCCCGCGATGCGGGCGGCGCGACGGCGCTGGCGGCCGCGGCGATGATGGGCGCGGCCGACACCCAGGCCCTGCTCGCCCGGCTGAGCGGCTGAGACACAGGCTTAGAGCGCGGCGACCAGCAGAGCCTCTGCGATACCCACGGCGACGCGACGCTGATGCGATTGCGTCCGTCGAGCTTGGCTGCGTACAGCGCCCGATCGGCGGCGTCGATCCGTTCCAGCGCATCCTGCATGCCCGGCTCGAAGGCCGCGACACCGATCCTCAGGCTGGTCGATAGCTGCGGCATGAAAGGAACGGCCAGACCTCAATGCAGCCCGTCGCCATGACACCAAACCATCGCCGAACGACGGTGCGGCACGGTCAGTCCAGCGCGTACTGGAAGGTGCTGACCACCCGCAGGCGCTTGCCGATGGTACGGCCGCTTTCCATGTCGCTGCCGTCGTCGTCGATGACCCGGATCACGCCTTGGTTGGCATTGCGCAACTCGCCCAGCCGTGCGCCGGCATCGTCCGCGAAACGCGTCGCCTGTTCGCGCGCGTTGGCGGTGGCCTGCTGCAGCAGAACGGGCTTGAGTTCGTTGAAGCCGCGCAGCTGGTAGCGCGGCCCGGTGGCGCCGCCGCTTTCGCTGTCCAGCTGCACGCCGGCCTGGATCAGCGGATCGAGCGCATTCGCCGCCGCGGCCACCGCATCGACCCGCGCGGTCTTGACCAGCACCTGACCCTGGCCGTTGAAGCGCAGCGCCACTTCCTGCGAACCCCATTCACGCGCCAGCAGATCCTGCACCTGCAACGGGCGCACTTCGATCTCCGCCTCGTCGAAGCCCTGCTCGCGCAGAAAGGCAACCACCGCCTGGCGATCCCCCGCCAGCCGCTGCTGCAGCTCGGCAAAGTCATCGCCACCGCGACGAAAGCCGAGCGTCCAGATCGCGAAGTCGCTCTTCACGTCCATCTCCGCCAGGCCCTTGACCGTCACCGAGCGATCGGCGAGGCGAAACCGCTCGACGCCCTGCCCCACTGACCACCCGGCAAATGCCACCGCCGCGGCGAGCAGTGCCGCCGAAAAGAATCCTACCCGCACCATGACACTTCCTCCTGTTGGTCGCCTCGCCGCGCCGGCAAAGCGCTACCGATCAACCCCGCCCGATTCGCTCCAGCGCCTCCAGACGCACCGCCAGGTGCTGTTCCAGCTCGCTCAGACGGCGCTGCATCGCCGTGCGCTCGTCCTCCGCCAGCGTTTCCTGCAGCCGTTCGCGCAAGCGGGCGCGCTCGTGCAGCAGATCGATTTCCCGTGGCGGTACGCCCGCGCTCTTCAGCACCTGGAACGGCAGGCGCAGCCCCTGCGGCGTCTGCAGCCAGGCGCTGTCGATCGGCAGCGGCGCGCCGCGGGAAGTGACGCCGCGCTGCCATTCGGCGACCTGCTGCGCGATCCGTCGTTCGATGTCCTGGTCGATGGTGCTCATTCGCGCTGCTCCGCCAAAACCTGTCGCAAGCCTATCGCAGCGCGCGCGGACTGCAACGACCGAAGATTGAAAACCTCTGTAACCAATCGCCGCTGACGGCTGCCGCCGCGGACTTTATTCTGGCGCCTCCTTTGTCCTGAAAGAGCTGCATGAACATTCCCTGTACCCAGCCGCGTTCGTCGCCCCTGACGAATGCGGCGCCCGTCTCCGGCTTCGGCCACGCAACCACTTCACTCTTAGGCCCGGCAGCAGTTGCCCGGCACCGCGCACGCCAGGTGCGCTATTTCCTCACCACACGAGGCCCCATCGATGGAATGGCTCGCTGATCCCACGGCCTGGCTAGGCCTGTTCACGCTCATCGTCCTGGAAATCGTCCTGGGTATCGACAACCTGGTATTCATCGCGATCCTGGCGGACAAACTTCCGCCGGAGCAGCGCGACCGCGCGCGCGTCATCGGCCTGAGCCTGGCGCTGGTGATGCGCCTCGGCCTGCTGGCGAGCATCGCCTGGCTGGTCACGCTCACCGAGCCGCTGTTCGAGATATTCGGCAAGAGCTTCTCCGGGCGTGACCTGATCATGCTCGGCGGCGGCCTGTTCCTGCTGTTCAAGGCGACGATGGAGCTGCACGAGCGCCTCGAAGGTCGCATGCAGCAGCACAGCGGCAGTAAGGCCTATGCGCGCTTCTGGCCGGTGGTGGCGCAGATCATCGTGCTCGACGCGGTGTTCTCGCTCGATGCGGTGATCACCGCCGTCGGCATGGTCGAACACCTGCAGGTGATGATGATCGCGGTGGTCATCTCGATGACCCTGATGCTGCTGGCAAGCAAGCCGCTGACTGCGTTCGTCAACGCGCGGCCGACGGTGATCATGCTGTGCCTGGGCTTTTTGATGATGATCGGCTTCAGCCTGACCGCCGAGGGCTTGGGTTACCACATTCCCAAGGGCTACCTGTACGCGGCCATCGGCTTCTCGATCGCCATCGAGTTCTTCAACCAACTGGCCCGCGCACGCCGCAAGCGCAGCCTGCAGGGCACCCGTCCGTTGCGCGAACGCACCGCGCATGCGGTGCTGCGCCTGCTCGGCGGCAAACTGGAAGCCGACGAAGTGGACGACGAGATCACCGACATGCTCGGCCCGGACGGCGCCGGCGCCACGCCGTTCAACCGCCGCGAACGGGTGATGATCAGCGGCGTGCTGCACCTGGCCGAGCAGTCGATCCGCACGGTGATGACCGACCGCATGGAGGTGGATCGCATCAATCTCGACGACGAAACGGCAAAGGTGCAGGCCGGGCTGCTCAACTCGCCGCATTCACGGCTGGTGGTCACCCGCGACGACGCGCCGGACGAGCCGCTGGGCTACGTGCACAAGAAGGAACTGCTGCGTGCCCTGCTCAACGGCCAGACGCCGGACATCGAACCGCTGGTGCGCACGCCGATCAACCTGCCCGATAGCTGCACCGTGCTCAGCGCCCTGGAACAGATGCGCCAGGCCTCGACGCATGTTGCCTTCGTGGTCAACGAATTCGGCGGCTTCGAGGGCCTGGTGACGCTGACCGACATCCTCGAAGCCATCGCCGGTGAACTGCCGGACGCCAGCGAAGTGGAAGGCCCGGACATCGAGCCGGTCGACGGCGGCTATCGCGTCAACGGTGCGGTCAACCTTGCGGTGCTGCGCGAGCGGCTGGGGTTCAGAGCGGCAGTCACCGACGATTACCAGACCCTGGCGGGGCTGGTGATGAGTCTGCTGGATCGACTGCCGATGATCGGCGATCAGGTGGAGCATGCCGACTGGCGGCTGCATGTCACCGAGGTGAAGGAGCGGCGGGTGGCTGGGGTGCTGCTCAAGCGCATCGAGGCAGCCGACCAGGTGGGGTGATTGGCGCCTCTGGGACTCGAACCCCGAACCGTAGGGTGGAAAACCGCACAGCGTTTTCCACCGGGAGTGGCGCGACCGCTTGCGTCTGACGTCACGCTTTCCTCGGCTCGGCGTGCTGGTTGCGCGAGGCATGGACGCCGAGCGAGTCAGGAAGGAGCGTGCCCCTGGAGCAATGCCGGAGTGAGGGAAGCCTGGTCGCGCAGCGGCCAGACCCGAATGCAGGGGTGGCCTTCTCTTGATTACTTTTGCTTGGCCCAGGCGGCGTTCCGCGGACAAGAGAACGTGACGCGCCGTGCAAGGCGCAACCTGTAGCTCCAGTCACCGGTAGCGCTGCGCTGTTCCCCCACCGCTCTGTATCATTCCCTCCGAGCGAACCGCGCCCCAAAGCACCGGTCTGCTCATCGCAAGAACAAGAAACTACAAGGACACGCCATGCCCAGTCTCAACCTGCAGATTCTCGTCGCCGCCTGCCTCGGCGTGCTGATCGGCTGGCTCGTTGGCGGCCAGCCCGAGGAAGCCGCCCTGCGTGAAGGCACGCTGTATGCCGCCGGACTGGTCTCCAGCGTGTTCATCGGCATGCTGAAGATGGTGCTGATCCCGCTGGTGTTCACCTCCATCGCCGTTGGCGTGGCCAGCCTGCAACAGCACCAGCAGGTCCACCGGGTGTGGCTGACCACGCTGATCTACTTCACCAGCACCACAGCGCTGGCCATGCTGCTGGCGCTAACGGCGGCGAACATCTTCAAGCCAGGCGCCGGGTTGTCGCTGGACCTGTTCGCCGACCAGCTGGCGGATTTCCAGGCAAGCCAGCTGACCCTGCCGGAGTTCTTCCAGCACTTCTTCGCCGGGCTGTTCCAGAACCCGTTCGCTGCCTTCGCCGCGAACAACGTGCTGGCGGTGGTGGTCTTCGCGCTGTTCGTCGGCATCGCGCTGGTCGCCGGTGGCGAGCGCTACCGCAACATCCTCAACGTGCTGCAGGAATTTCTCGAGATGCTGCTGCGCATCGTCGGCTGGATCATGTGGCTGGCGCCGCTGGGCATCCTCGCGCTGCTGATCCGGCTGGTCGCCGAGCAGGACGCCGCGCTGCTCTCGGCGGTGGGCGGCTTCGTCATGCTGATCTTCGCCACCACGCTGTTCCACGGCGCGGTGGTGCTGCCGCTGATTCTCTACTTCACCACCGGTCGCTCGCCGCTGTGGTTCTGGCGCGGCGCGCGGGATGCGCTGATCACCGCCTTCGCCACCAGCTCCAGCTCGGCAACGCTGCCAGTGTCGATCCGCTGCGCCGAAGAGAACCTCAAGGTAGAAAAACGCTACGCCGGCTTCGTTCTGCCGCTGGGCGCCACCATGAACATGGACGGCACCGCGCTGTATGAGGCCGCCGCGGCGCTGTTCGTCGCCAATCTGGTGGGCGTCGACCTGACGCTCGGCCAGCAGGCCGTGGTGTTCTTCACCGCGATGGTCGCCTCGGTCGGCGCGCCGGGGATTCCCAGCGCCGGCATGGTGACGATGGTGATGGTGCTGCAAGCGGTCGGCCTGCCGGCCGAGGCCATCGCCATTCTGCTGCCCATCGACCGCCTGCTGGACACCATTCGCACGGCGATCAACGTACAGGGCGACATCACCGGCAGCGTGGTGGTGCAGCGCCTAGCCGGGGAACGGGCCTGACGATCATGAAGCGCCATAACCCGTTCTACTACGTCGTGCAGTACCCGTCCGCCGGCCTGCTGCTGATTCAGCTGCTGGGCATCGTGCTCTACCCGTTCATGGAGGGGCTGCCCGAACCGCGCGCGTTCTTCGGCGCGTTCAGCGCCATCGTGCTGGTCTCGGCGCTGCGCATGGTGCGTCGTGGCCCGACGCTGCAGGGCGTGGCCTTCGGTCTCGCGGCGCTGATCGTCACGCTGAACGTGGTCGGTGTGTTCGTCGAGCGGCCGGGGCTCGATCTGTGGCTATTCGCCCTGGAGGCCGGCTTCTATTTCTATGCGACCGTCAGCCTGATCGGCTACATGAACGAAGACCAGCGCGCCACCACCGACGAACTGTTCGCCGTGGGCGCCACCTTCACGCTGCTGGCATGGGCCTTCGCCTATGTCTTCATGGCCTGCCAGATGCTCTATCCCGGCAGTTTCACCGGCGCCGCGCAGCCCGACTCGCCACGCAGCTGGATGGAAATGCTGTTCCTCAGCGTCACCCTGCTCTCCGGCGTCGGCCTGGGTGACATCCTGCCCGTGACGCCGCAGGCGCGCGCCGTGGTGATGCTCGAGGAAATCGCCGGGGTGATGTACATCGCCCTGGTGGTGTCGCGTCTGATCGGTCTGACCATCGTGCGACGCTGAACATCGACGGCGCCGCTCGGCAAAGCCGGCGGCGCCGCATAATCAACTCGCCTTGAAGCGACTGACGTTGTCCAGCAGCGTCCCGGCCAGGTCGCTCAGGCGGCTGGCGGTGTGGTGGTTGCTGCCAACCGCCTCGCCGTTCTCCTCGGCCATGCGTGCGATGGTGCTGACCTGCTGGGCGATCTCCGCGGAAGCGGCGCTCTGCTCGCGCAGCGCATTGGAGATTTCCGCCACGGTGTCGAGCACCTGATTGGCTGCCTCGCGAATACCGCCCATCGCCTCGCCGGCCCGCTGCGCACGGGCAACGCCTTCGTTGACGCGCACCACGCCCTGCTCCATGCCCTGCACGGCACCCTCGGTGCCCTGCTGGATCGCGGCGACCATCTGCGAGATTTCTTTGGTCGACTGGGCGGTGCGCTCAGCCAGCTTGCGCACCTCGTCGGCGACCACCGCGAAGCCGCGGCCCTGCTCGCCGGCGCGCGCGGCCTCAATCGCCGCATTCAGCGCCAGCAGGTTGGTCTGCGCGGCAATATCGCCAATCACCCCGACGATTGCCGAGATCTGCCCGGAGCGCTCGCCCAGCTCGGCGACGGTGCGCGCCGAATCGCCCACCGACACCGCAATCTGGCTGATTTCCTCGACCACCGCCGCAACGATCTCGCCACCCTGGCGCGACAGCTCGCCGGAACGGTGCGCCAACGCATCGGCATCGCCGGCGTTGCGCGCGATGCTCTCGATGCCCACGGTCATCTGCTCGACCGCCGCCGCCATGCTCGCCGCGGCATCGCTCTGGCACTGCGAGGCGACGTGAATCTGCCCGGACGCCGCGACCAGACTGCGTGCCGAATCGGCTACATGGTCGGAGTTGTCCTTGATGTTGCCGATCAGCCGGCGCATGGCGTCGGCCATGTCGTTGAAGCTGCCGGCCACATAGCGCAGCTCGTCGCGCGCCGTCAGCTGGATATGCGTGGTGAGGTCGCCGGCGGCGAGCTTCTCGCTGCCTTCGCGCAGGCTGCGGATGCTGGTCATCACCGACAGGTAGGCGCCGACCGACAGGTAGCCGATCACCGCGAGCACACCGGCCAGCACGGCGAGGTTCAGGTACAGCACCTGGCGGGCGTCGGCGATGCGCTGGTGCAACAGCTGGTCCAGGGTCGGCAGCAGCACGTCGTGCATCTGGCTGTAGCCGATGCCGATGGCCTCGGTCGCCATGTCGAAGAACTGCACCGAGGTGGTGCTGGTGAAGTCGCCTTCGAAGACCAGCGCATGCATGACGCGCTCGATGTTCTGGCCGCGCTCGTCCATCGCCGTCACCGCCTCGGTAAGGCGCGTACGCAGCTCCGGGCGCAGCGCGACGACCTTGTCCAGGCTGTCGCGCATGTTGCCGGTGGCGGTCTTGATCTGCTCGCTCAGCACGATCAGCGCGGTGCGCCGCTGATCGTCGACGTTGCCCTGCGCCAGCGCGGCCGCGCCGCTGCCACGCAGCTGGCCGATGCGCTCGATCAGGCTGGGCATGTGATTCAGCGCGGCGGACATCAGGTAGAAGGTTTCCGCCTCGGGATCGAAGGTCAGGCCATAGGCATCGGCCAGCTGGGTCTGGAAGCTCAGCAGCTTGCCGATCAGCGCGGTGTGCGCCTGGAAGTTGCGGCTCTGCGGCCAGCTCAGGCCGTCACGACGGATCTCGTCCCAGGCCTGGCCGATCCCCTGCCATTGGGGTAGTGCGCGCTTGTCCTCAGCCAGGGTGCGCTCGAGCAGCGCCAGCGCCGCCTCGATATCCGTCTCACGCTCGCTGCGGCGCGTGGCCAGCGCGCTGTTTCCACCCAGCAGCATCGACGACATGCCGCGGTGCTGCTGCACCAGTTCCACCAGTTTGGCCATCGGTCGCGACAGCGAAGAGGCGACCAGCTCGTTCTCCGAGCGCTCGATGGTGCGATTGAGCTGGCCGGCCAGGCTCAGCATCAGGCTGGCGAAGATGGCGGTGACCAGCAGCCCGAGCAAGCCGAACTTGATCGGATAGCTGAGCCGGTTCATCAGAGCTTCGGCGGGCAGGAAGAGCTTTTTCATGGAGTGGGTCCTGAAGGGGTCGCAGGCGCTGCACGACGCCGCTCGAGCCCTAAGGCTGTGAACACCGGCTACGGCAGAACATCCAGTTTCAGGCGCCAAAATACGGACGTGACCAGACAGTCTCCCTGACCGGAATCAAGGATGCGGCTCGCAAGATGGCTATCCGCCATACCGCTTGTCCGATAGGTCAGAAAATGCACTGCCAACATCACCAAATGCGACCATCCAACCTTTTCGCCGATTGCGCCGAACTCCTGCGCGCCCCTGCAATCCATTCAGCCTGAGCCGGCGGCAGGCACGGCAACCAGAGCTTTACCACCACGCCAGCCGGTGAATAATGCCGGCCCTTTGCATTCGATTCGAGGTGACCATGACGGCGCAAGCCACCGCAACGATGCCAGCCCTTTCCGCTCGCGCCGTACTGCTGATCGAACTGGCGCTGGCCATGGGTGGTTTCGCCATCGGCACCGGTGAGTTCGCCATCATGGGGCTGATGCCCGAGGTCGCCCGCGGCCTGGCCATCAGCGAGCCGCAGGTCGGTCATGTGATCAGCACCTATGCGCTCGGCGTGGTGGTCGGCGCGCCGTTGTTGGCGATCCTCGGTTCGCGGCTGTTCCGCCGTCACCTGCTCTTGCTGCTGATGGGCTTCTTCGCTCTGGGCAACTTCGCCAGCGCCCTGGCGCCGGACTATCACACGCTGATGGCCTTCCGCTTCGTCACCGGCTTGCCGCACGGCGCCTACTTCGGCGTGGCGATGCTGGTGGCTGCCTCAATGGTCGCGCCGGACAAACGCGCCCAGGCCGTGGCCCGGGTGCTGATGGGCCTGACGGTGGCGATCCTGATCGGCAACCCGATCGCCACCTGGCTCGGCCAATGGCTGAGCTGGCGCTATGCCTTCGCCCTGGTCGGCGCCATCGCACTGCTCACCGTGCTGCTGGTGGCGCTGTTCCTGCCGCTCAATCAGGACGAGCCGCGCAACAGTCCGCTGCACGAGATCCGCGCGTTCCATCGGCCGCAGGTCTGGCTGGCCCTGGCGATCAGCTCGATCGGTTTCGCCGGCATGTTCTGCGTGTTCAGCTACATGGCCCCGACGCTGCTGGAAGTCACCCGCGTCAATGCCGGCTGGATTCCCTTTGCCCTCGCCGCGTTCGGCCTCGGCGGCATCATCGGCAACGTCGTCGGCGGCTGGCTGTTCGACCGCCTGCGCTTTCAGGCCGTCGCCTGGCTGCTGCTGTGGAGCGCGCTGGTGCTGCTGGTATTCCCGCTCGCGGCGCATTCGACATGGACGATCTTTCCGGCGGTATTCGCGGTGGGCACCATGGTCTCGCTGTCGCCGGCTCTGCAGACCCATCTGATGGACGTCGCCGCGGATGCCCAGACGCTCGCCGCGGCCTCCAACCACGCCGCCTTCAACATCGCCAACGCCCTCGGCCCCTGGCTCGGCGGCCTGGCGATCAGCGCCGGTTTCGGCTGGACCTCTACCGGCTACATCGGCGCAGCGACTGCGGTCGGCGGCCTGCTGGTGTTCGCCTGGGCCTGGAAGCTCCAGGCGAACGCACAAACGAGCGGCGAACCGCACACGCCGTGTTGCGGCTGAGCGTAACGCGGCCGACGACGCTGCCCCACGCTAGCACCGGCTGACGGGTATACCTCCGCAGCGCTATATACAAAACGATATAGCGCGCTCCAGAATGCCACCTTTCCCAGCAGCAGCGGATCGCTCATGAGCCGTTCTTCAGGTGACTCGGAATCGAGCAGGTTGCCAGCCGGCTCGGCGGAGCAAACAACGGGTGAGGCACACCTGCCTCTGCGCGTGGACGGCCAACTCTGGTTCAACCGCGGCGACAAGGGCTACCTGGGTGGCAAGCGCATCGACCTGCTGGAGCAGATCGAGGCCACCGGCTCCATCACCCGCGCCGCCAAGGCGATCAAGCTGAGCTACAAGGCCGCCTGGGACGCGGTGGATGCGATGAACAACCTGTCCGAACGGCCGCTGGTGATACGCGCCGCCGGCGGTGCTCAGGGTGGCGGCACGCAGCTGACCGATTTCGGCCGCGAGATGCTGCATGTCTGGCGGCGCATGCAGGCCGAGTATGAACGCTTCCTCGCCCAGGTCGCCCAGGGCGTCGAGGGCTTCGACGACATCGACCGGCTGCTGAGGGCCATCGCCATGAAGACCAGCGCACGCAACCAGTTTCGCGGCCGCATCACCGCCGTCAGCAAGGGCGCCGTCAATGGCAGCCTGAACCTGGACATCGGCGCCGGCCAGACCATCACCGCCACGCTGACCAACGACAGCATCGACGAGCTGCAGCTCGAAGTCGGCAAGACCGCCATCGCACTGATCAAGGCCAGCTTCGTGCTGCTCTCGCCCGACCCGCAGGTGCAGATCAGCGCGCGCAACCGCCTGACCGGCACCATCAGCGCACTGCTGCCCGGCGCGGTGAACAGCGAGGTCAAGCTGCTGCTGCCGGGCGAGCGCACCCTCGGCGCGGTGATCACCAACGAAAGCGCCGAGGAATTGGGCCTGGCGGTTGGCCAACCATGCACGGCGCTGATCAAGGCGTCCCACGTCATCATCGCCATCGATTGAAAGGAGTCGATATGCGCCCCCTTCTTCACCTGTGCAGCACCCTGCTGCTCTGCCTGCCCTTCACCGCCAGCGCCGACGAGGTGCGGGTGGCGGTAGCCGCCAACTTCACCGCGCCGATGCAGAAGATCGCCGAGGCCTTCGCCCGCGACACCGGCCACCGTGCCGTGCTGGCCTTCGGCGCCACCGGCAAGTTCTACGCGCAGATCAACAATGGCGCGCCGTTCGACGTGCTGCTGGCGGCCGACGAGCAGACCCCGCAGCGCCTCGAAGACGAAGGCCAGGGCGTGACCGGCAGCCGCTTCACCTATGCCGTCGGCAGCCTGGTGCTGTGGTCGGCGCGCGAAGGTTATGTCGATCCGCAAGGCCGCGTGCTTGCCGACGGCGACTTCCGCCACCTGGCGCTGGCCAACCCGAAGACCGCACCCTACGGCGCCGCGGCGCTGCAGACGCTGGAGAAGCTGGGCCTGCGCGAACGCCTGCAACCGCGCTTCGTGCAGGGCGAGAACATTGCCCAGACGCACCAGTTCGTCGCCAGCGGTAACGCCGAGCTGGGCTTCATCGCCCTCTCGCAGGTGATCGAGGACGGGCGCATCGCCCGCGGTTCGGCCTGGCGAGTGCCCGCCGACCAGCACCAGCCGATCCGCCAGGACGCCCTGCTGCTGCAACGTGGCGAGCACAATCCGGCGGCACGCGCGCTGCTCGATTACCTCCGGAGCGCCAGCGCCGTCGCGCTGATCCGCGCCTACGGCTACGAGGTGCCATAAACCAATGATGCTCGACAGCGTCGACCTCGCGGCCATCTGGCTGACCGTCAAGCTGGCCAGCACCACCACCGTGCTGCTGTTGCTGCTCGGTACCCCGCTGGCGTGGTGGCTGGCGCGCACGCATTCCAGGTGGCGCGGGCCGATTGGCGCGGTGGTGGCGCTGCCGCTGGTGCTGCCGCCGACCGTCCTGGGCTTCTACCTGCTGGTGGCGATGGGGCCGAACGGGCTGCTCGGCCAGCTCACCCAGAGCCTGGGCCTGGGCTTGCTGCCGTTCAGCTTTGCCGGCCTGGTGGTCGGCTCGGTGCTGTATTCGATGCCCTTCGTCGTGCAGCCGTTGCAGAACGCCTTCGAGGCCATCGGCGATGCGCCGCTGGAAGCCGCCGCGACGCTGCGCGCCAGCCCGTGGGACAGCTTCTTCAGCGTGGTGCTGCCGCTGGCGCGGCCGGGCTTCGTCACCGCCAGCATCCTCGGCTTCGCCCATACCGTCGGCGAGTTCGGCGTGGTGCTGATGATTGGCGGCAACATTCCCGAGAAGACCCGCGTGGTTTCGGTGCAGATCTACGATCACGTCGAGGCGATGGAGTACGCCCAGGCCCACTGGCTGGCCGGTGGCATGCTGCTGTTCTCCTTTCTCGTGCTGCTGGCGCTGTATGGCAGCCGCCAGCGTCAGGGGTGGCGCGGATGAGCGGCGTCCAGGCAATTCGCGCCCGCCTGCGCGTGGACTATGCCGACTTCCGCCTGGACGTCGACCTGGCGCTGCCCGGGCGCGGCGTCACGGCGCTGTTCGGCCACTCCGGTTCGGGCAAGACCACGCTGCTGCGCTGTGTGGCCGGGCTGGAACGCGGCGCCAGCGGACAATTGGAGATCAACGGCGCATGCTGGCAGGACAGCGCCCGCGGGCTGTTCGTGCCGCCGCACCGGCGCGCCATCGGCTACGTGTTCCAGGACGCCAACCTGTTCACGCACCTCTCGGTGCGGCGCAACCTGGAGTTCGGCATGAAGCGCGTGGCGGCGGAGGAACGTCGCGTGGCCTGGGATCAGGCAGTGGACCTGCTGGGCATCGGCCATCTGCTCGAGCGCATGCCCGCGCGGCTGTCCGGCGGCGAGCGTCAGCGCGTCGGCATGGCCCGCGCGCTGCTCACCAGCCCGCGCCTGCTGCTGATGGACGAACCGCTGGCGGCGCTGGACCTCAAGCGCAAGCACGAAATCCTGCCCTATCTCGAACGCCTGCACGACGAGCTGGACATTCCAGTGCTCTACGTCAGCCACTCACCGGACGAGGTAGCGCGGCTGGCCGATCATCTGGTGCTGCTCGACCAGGGCCGGGCCATTGTCCAGGGCGAGCTGCGCGAGACGCTGGCACGGCTCGACCTGCCGACCGCCTTCAGCGACGACGCCGGCGTGGTGGTCGAAGGTGAGATCGCCGGACACGACCCCGCCTATCACCTGACCCGGCTGGTATTTCCGGGCGGCGAGGTGCTGGTTTCGCAACGCCCGCAGGCCATCGGCCAGCGCCTGCGTTTTCGCGTGCACGCGCGCGACGTCAGCCTGGCGCTGGAGCGTGCCGAAGGCAGCAGCATCAGCAACCTGCTGCCGGCCCGGGTCGAGGCGCTGGCGGTGGCCGACACCCCGGCGCACGTGCTGGTGCGCCTGGATGCCGGCGGTACGCCGTTGCTGGCACGCATCACCCGGCGCTCGGCGGACCAGCTCGGCGTGGTTCCCGGCAAGGCGCTGTGGGCGCAGATCAAAACGGTGGCGCTGCTGGGCTGAGCCCGCTCAGACCGCCTCTGGCAGTTGGGCGATGATCTTGATCTCGAACTGGAAGCCGTAGAGCCAAGTCACCCCGACGGCCGTCAGCGTCGGATGCGGCGCCGCGCCCCAATACTGCGCCACGATCTGCCAGACGCGCTCGAAGATCGCCGGCGGATCGACCATGAAAACCGTCACGTCGACCACATCCGCGAAGGTGCAGCCTGCGGCGTCGAGAATCGCGTTGAGGTTGTCGAACGCGCGTCGGACCTGTGCCTCCAGCTCCGGCTCCGGCGAACCGTCCTCGCGACTGCCGACCTGCCCGGAAACGAACAGCAAGCCATTGGCGCGGATCGCCGGGGAATAGCGGTTGCGCTCGTACAGGGCCTGGCGCGCCGGCGGAAAAACAACGTCACGGGCCATGCTTCTCTCCTTTTGTGGGGTCGCTGCCGACCCGTCGATGAATACGCAGCCACTGTAGGGTTGCCGCCCGGCTGGATAAACTCGCGAGCCCGGCCAAGACTGTTCGTGAAAACCAAACAATCAGCGGAGCGCAGATGGACCGTTTCGATGCAATGCAGGCCTTCGCTCGCGTGGTGGAAACCGGCAGCTTCACCAAGGCGGCCGAAACGCTGCAGATCGGCAAGACCAGCGTCACCCAGATGATTCAACAGCTGGAGGCGCGGCTGCGGGTCCGCCTGCTCAACCGCACCACACGCAAGGTCAACGTCACCGCCGACGGCGCCGCCTACTACGAGCGCGTGGTGCGTCTGTTGGCCGAGCTGGATGATGTCGAGACCAGCTTGTCCGGCGCAGCCACCGTACCCAGGGGACGCCTGCGCGTGGACGTGCCCAGCCCGCTGGCACGCCTGATCCTGATCCCGGCGCTGCCGGCCTTCCACGCACGTTATCCGGACATCCAGCTGGACATGGGCGTCAGCGACCGGCGGGTCGACCTGATCGACGAGAACGTCGACTGCGTGGTGCGCGGCGGCGAGCTGAGCGATCAATCGCTGATCGCCCGCCACGTCGGCGACCTGCGCCTGGCCGTGTATGCCGCGCCTGGCTACCTGCAGCGCGCCGGCACGCCAACGCACCCCGGCGAACTGGAAAACACCCACCACCGGATCGTCGGTTTTCTCTGGGCGCGCACCGGCAAGCCCACGCCGTATGCCATGCAGCGCCAGGGCGAGCGGGTCCAGGTGCAGGGCCGCTACGTGCTCGCAGTGGATGACGGCAACGCCTACCTCGCCGCCGGGCTGGCCGGAATGGGCGTGTTCTGGCTGCCCGACTACATGGCCGACCAGCACCTGGCGAACGGTGAGCTGGTGCGCCTGTTCGAGGACTGGCAACTCGAGCCGATGCCGCTGTACCTGGCCTTTGCGCCGAACCGCCACGTCAGCGCGAAGCTGCGGGTGTTCATCGACTGGATCGTCGCGCTGATGGCGCAACATGCGCCGGTGATCGAGCGGGCACCAGGACGAGGCTAGACCTGCAGCGCCAGCCCCAGCAGCACGGCACATTCCACCAGTTCCAGCAGCGCGCCGGCAGTATCGCCCGTGGTGCCGCCCAGACGACGACACATGGCGCGGCGCGCCAGCAGGAAAGTCACCGCAGCGCACGCCAGGGCGAGCAGCCCGCCAACGCCGAACGGCAGGCAACCGATAACCACCACCGCCAGCACGCCGCGCGCGCGCTCACGCGGCAGGTTCGTCGCCAGTGCGTGGCCGAGACCGTTCGGCCGCACATAGGCCGTCGAGAGGAACAGCGCCAGCAGCGCCGTGCGCCCGAGCAGCGGCGCCAGCAGCAGCGCCACGAGCTGATGCGCCTGCAACAGCACCAGCAACGCGACGAACTTCAGCAACAGCAGCAGCACCAGCACCACCACGGCCACCGGGCCGCTGCGCGGGTCCTTCATGATTGCCAGGGTGCGTTCGCGGTCGCCGAAACCGCCGAGCCAGGCGTCGGCACTGTCGGCCAGACCGTCGAGGTGCAGCGCGCCGCTCAGCGCGACCCAGAGCGTCAGCACGAGGGCGGCCTGCAGCACCGGCGGTGTACCGCCCAGCAGCACCGCGGCCAGCCACAGCAATGCGCCGAGCAGCAGGCCCACGCTCGGGTAGTGCAGCAGCGAGCGCCCCTGCTGCTGCGCGGTCGGCATGACCGGCAGGCGGATCGGCAGGCTGGTGAGAAATTGCACGGCGATGAGCAACGGCAGCATGGGCATTCCAGGCAGGTTCAGGGGTTGGGCCAGGCGCTGTCCATCGGCCAAGGCAAACTCAGCGGCAGCAGTTCGCCATGCGCGACGCTGACCTCGAGCAGACGCTCGCACGGCAGGCCGCGCGCCCGTGCCAGCAGCAAGCGCATCACGCCGGCATGGCCGATCAGCAGCAGCCGTTGCCCCGCATACTCGCGTTGCAATCGCGCCACGGCGGCGAACACACGGTGCCGGAAGTCCACCAGCGGCTCGCCCGCCGGCGGCGTGAACCTGAAGGGATCGGCCCAGAAGCGCCCCAGCGCCTCGGCATCGGTCTGCATCAGCTCGGCGGCGCTGCGGCCTTCCCAGTCGCCGAAATGCAGCTCGCGCAGGTCCGGCTCCAGCCGCAGCGGCAGTGCACGCTGCGCGGCGAGCTGGCCGGCAAACGCGGCGCAGCGTTGCAGCGGCGAGCTGATCAGGGCATCCCACGGGCCCGCGTCATGCAGCGCGGCGTGCATCTGCTGCCAGCCGCGCGCCGTCAGCGCGTCGTCGAGGCTGCCGCGAAAGCCGCCACCGCGCTCGGTCTCGCCGTGGCGCAGCAGATCGATGCGCAGGCTCACACGGCCCCTTCCGCCACCGCCGCCTCGGCGAAGGTGGCCATCTCGTTGTGCAGCGCGCAGGCCTGCTGCAGCAGCGGCACCGCCAGCGCCGCACCGCTGCCCTCGCCCAGACGCAGGCCGAGGTCCAGCAACGGTTCGGCTTCGAGCGCCTGCAGCACCGCCAGATGGCCCGGCTCGGCGGAGCGATGGGCGAACAGCAGCCACGGCCGGCAGGTCGGGTTCAGCCGCACCGCGCACAGGGCCGCGGCGCTGCAGATGAAACCGTCCACCAGCACGGGGATGCCCTGCTGCGCGCAGCCCAGGTAGGCGCCGGCCAGCGCCGCCACTTCGAAACCGCCGAGCCGGCGCAGCGTTTCCAGCGGTTCGACGCAATGCCCGGCGTGCAGTCGCAGCGCGGTCTGCACCGCCGCCAACTTGCGCCGCACGCCGTCGCCATCCAGGCCGGTGCCCGGCCCGACCAGGGTCAGTGGCGAATGCGGCAGCAGCGCCGCGGCCAGCGCGCTGGCGCAGGTGGTGTTGCCGATGCCCATCTCGCCGCCGATGAACAGCTGCGCCGCGCCGGCTGCCGCGCGGCGCGCCGTGTCGCGGCCGGCGCCGAGCGCCTGCTGCAACTGCTGGTCGCTCATCGCCGCCTCGCGGGTGAAGTTGGCGGTGCCCGGCCCCAGACGCAAATGACTGACACCGGCCAGCTGCAGCGGCTCGACGGTGCCCAGGTCGATCACTTCCAGCACCGAACCCAGCCGCCGCGCCAGCACCGCAAGTGCCGCGCCGCCACCGACGAAGTTGCGCAGCATCTGCCCGGTCACCGCCTGCGGAAAGGCCGAAACGCCCTCCTCGACCACACCGTGGTCACCGGCGAACACGCTGACATGCACGCGTTCGACCTGCGGCCGCTCACACCCCTGCAGCGCCGCCAGCTGCACCGCCAGCGCCTCCAGCCGGCCGAGCGCACCACGCGGTTTGGTCAGCTGATCCTGTCGCGCCAGCGCGCGCTCGCGCATCACCGCGTCCAGCGGCTGGCATGTTCCCTTCCACCACTCTTCCATCACTGCGCTCCTTTGAGAATCATCGGCAAGCCGGCGACCATGAAGGTCACCCGCTCCGCCCGTTCGGCCACGGCCTGATGCAGCCAGCCGGCTTCGTCCACATAACGCCGGGTCAGCTCGCCCAGTGGCACCACGCCAAGCCCGGTTTCGTTGCTGACCAGGATGACCCGCCCCGGCAGTTCGCCCAGGCATTCGAGGAGCGCATCGCGCTCCGCGGCGAGGCGCGCCGGCTCCTCCAGCATCAGCAGATTGGTCAGCCACAGGGTCAGGCAGTCGACCAACAGGCAGCGCTGTGCGCCGGCCTGCTCGCGCAACACCCGGGCCAGCTGCAGCGGCTCCTCGACCAGCGCCCAGTGCGCCGGGCGGCGCTGACGATGGTGGACGATGCGCGCGGCCATCTCGCCGTCCAGCGCCTGGCTGGTGGCGATGTAGGTCACCGCCAGATCGCTGTCGGCAGCCAGCCGCTCGGCCAGCCGGCTCTTGCCGGAGCGCGCACCACCGAGGATCAGTTCGAGCATGCCCGACCTCTCAGCCCGCAGAGTTCGCGTAGCCGTACGGTGTCCAGATGGACCTCGACCAGATCGGCCAGACGCTCGATCTCGCGCTCGCGCAGCGCGTGGTAATCGACCGGTTCCACCGTGCCCAGACCGGCCCAGCGCAGCAGTGCGGCGCTGGCAGCCGGGCCTTCGAACAGGCCGTGCAGGTAGGTGCCGAGCACCTGCCCGTCGGCGCTGAGCGCGCCATCGCGGCGGCCATCGTCCAGCTCGACCGCGGCGCGCTCGAGCGCCGGCCCCGTGCTGACGCCGGCATGAATCTCGTAGCCGCTGACGGCCGCGCCCTCCAGCATCAGCCGCCCCTGTACGTTGTGCAGCTGCTTTTCGGCGGCGAGCTCGGTGGTGAAATCCAGCAGGCCCAGCCCGGCGCTTTCGCCCGGCGCACCTTCCAGACCGAGCGGATCGGCGATACGCCTGCCGAGCATCTGCAGCCCGCCGCAGATACCCAGCAGCCGGCCGCCGTAACGCAGGTGCCGGCGGATCGCCGTCTCCCAGCCATTGGCACGCAGAAACGCAAGGTCGGCGCGCACGCTTTTCGAGCCGGGCAGGATCAGCAGGTCCGCCGGCGGAATCGGCTGACCGGGACCGACGAACTGCAGATCGACCTGCGGGTGCAGGCGCAGCGGGTCGAAATCGGTATGGTTGCTGATGCGCGGCAGCACCGGCACCACCACCTTCAGCGTCGCCGCAGCCTTGCCGGCCTGGCGCGTATCGATGGCGTCCTCGGCCTCCAGATGGAAGTCGGTCAGGTACGGCAGCACGCCCAGCACCGGCTTGCCGGTGCGCTGCTCCAGCCAGTCGAGCCCCGGTTGCAGCAGGGCGATATCGCCGCGAAAACGGTTGATGACGAAGCCGCGCACCCGCGCCTGCTCTGAAGCCGACAGCAGCTCCAGGGTGCCGACCAGATGGGCGAACACTCCACCGCGGTCGATATCGGCGATGAGGATCACCGGGCAGTCCACCGCCTCGGCGAAGCCCATGTTGGCGATGTCGCCGGCGCGCAGGTTGATCTCCGCGGGCGAGCCGGCGCCCTCGACCATCACCACCCGGTAGGCCGCGGACAACCGCCGATGCGAGTCGAGCACCGCCTGCATGGCGACACGCTTGTAGTCGTGATAGGCGACGGCATCCATGCTGGCGAGCGCGCGGCCGTGGATGATCACCTGGGCGCCGATGTCGCTGTTGGGCTTGAGCAGCACCGGATTCATGTCGGTATGCGGTGCCAGATTGGCGGCCTGAGCCTGTACGGCCTGGGCACGGCCGATCTCGCCGCCGTCCGCAGTGACCGCGCTGTTGAGCGCCATGTTCTGCGGCTTGAACGGCGCCACCGCGACGCCCTGGCGGGCCAGCCAGCGGCACAGCGCGGTCACCAGGGTGCTCTTGCCGGCATCGGAGGTGGTGCCCTGCACCATCAGCGTGGTCATGGAGATAGCGTCCTCAAGGCGGTTTCGAGACGTTGCCAACCGGCTTCATCGGGCGGCAGGCCGAAGCGCAGGCTTTCGGGCTGCGCGAACAGGCGGACCAGAATGCCGCGGCGGGCCAGTTGTTCGTGCAGCCAGGCCGCCCGTGGATCGACGCACCACTGGAACAGCGCACAGCCGCCCAGCGGCGCCAGCGCATGCTGGCAAAGCAGCCTGGCAAGCCGCTGGCCATCGGCCTGCAGGCGCTGACGCTGGCGGTGCTGGGCGTCACCAGCGGCGAGCAGCGCGGTGCCGAGCAGGCGCGTCGGGCCGCCGACCGACCAGGGTCCGAGCAGCTCGTCGAGGGCCGCAAGCAGCGCGCGCTCGGCCAGCACGAAGCCCAGCCGCGCGCCGGCCAGGCCGAAGAACTTGCCGACCGAACGCAGCACGATCAGCCCGCTGCGTCCGGCGTATCCGGCCAGGCTGTGCTGCGGCGTGCAGTCCATGAACGCCTCGTCGACCACCAGCCAGCCGCCGCGCGCGGCCAGGCTGGCGTGCCAGTGCAGCAGCTGCGCCGCATCGAACAGCCGGCCGCTGGGGTTATTCGGATTGATCACCACCAGCACGTCGAGCTGCTCAAGCGCGCGCGGCACAGCGGCTTCGCTCAGCTCCACCAGCGCGTGGCCCTCGCGCTGCCAGGCGGCGGCGTGTTCGGCGTAACAGGGGGCAACGACACCGACCCGCGCCCGCCGTCGCAGGCGCGGCAAGGCCTGGATCGCCGCCTGCGAGCCGGCCACCGGCAGCAGTTCGGCGCTGCCGTAGTAGTCACGCGCCACGCCTGGCAGGTCGTCGTCGGCCTCCGGCAGGCGCGCCCAGGCGCTGACGGGAATGTCTGGCAGGGGCGGCGTGTAGGGCGCCACGCCAGTGGAAAGGTCGAGCCAGTCGGCCGGGTCGATGCCGTACTGGCGCGCCGCCGCGCGCAGGCGTCCGCCGTGCTCAAGCATGCAGCCAGGCTCCGAGCAGCAGTGCCAGCAGCCAGACGCCGACGCCGGCCCAGACCAGATCCAGCGCACGCTCGATATCACGCGCGCCCGGTGCCCTGCCCTGGCCGAGCAGCGGGCGCGCGTGGTGCTCGCCGTGGTAGAACGCCGGCCCGCCCAGCTTCACGCCCAGCGCACCGGCACCGGCGGCCATCACCGGGCCGGCGTTGGGGCTGTCCCACAGCGGCGCCTGGGTGCGCCAGCAGTGCAGCGCGCGACCGGTGCGGCCGAGCAGTGCGTAGGTCAGCGCGGTGAGGCGCGCCGGCAGATAGTTGAGGACATCGTCGATCCGCGCCGCCGCCCAGCCGAAGCGCTCGAAGCGTGTGGTGCGATAGCCCCACATGGCATCCAGCGTGTTGCTCAGCCGATAGAGCACCACGCCCGGCGCGCCGGCGACGGTGAACCAGAACAGCGCGGCGAACACCGCGTCGCTGCCGTTCTCCAGCACCGACTCGGTGGCCGCGCGGGACACGCCGGGCACATCCAGTGCGGTGGTGTCGCGGCTGACGATGTGCCCGACGCAGCGCCGCGCCTCCCGCAGATCGTTGCGCCACAACGCGCGTGCCACCGGCAGCGCATGGGCACCGAGGCTACGCAGACCGAGGGCGAGGTAGAGCAGGACAACCTCCACCAGCCAGCCGACGCCCGGCAACCGCGCGAGCAGCCAGGCCAGTGCCGTCAGCGGCAGCACCGCCAGGCACCAGGCGGTCACGCCGTGGCTGCGCCAGCCGCGTCCTTCAGGGCCGTTGAAGCGTCGCTCCAGCAGATCGGCCAGACGACCGAAAGCCACCAGCGGGTGCGCCCGCTTGGGCTCGCCGAGCAGCGCATCGAGCGCGATGCCGGCCAGGCAGCTCAACGCCAGGCTCATGGCTGCTCGCCCCAGCGGTCCTGATAGAGCAGCTCTTCCAGCGGCCGGCCCTGAGTCCAGCCTTCCAGCTCCAGCATCGGCGCCGGATAGAAGGCGTGCACCGGGCCCAGGCAGAGAATCGCCATCGGCTTGGCGCCGGCCGGCATGCCGAGCAGCTCGGCCAGTGCCTGCGGATCGAACAGCGATACCCAGCCCAGGCCCAGCCCTTCGGCGCGCGCGGCAAGCCAGAGATTCTGGATCGCACAGGCCAGCGAGGCGAGGTCCATCTCCGGCAGGGTGCGCCGACCGAACACGTGCGCCTCGCGCCCCTCCATCAGCGCCGCCACCAGCAGCTCGGCGCAGTCATGGATGCCTTCGACCTTGAGCCGCAGAAACTCGGCGGAACGCTCGCCCAGCGCCTCGGCGGTGCACTGGCGCTCGGCCTCGACCAGCGCCGCGATGCGGGCGCGCAGCCCGGTCGAGGTGATGCGCACGAAGCGCCAGGGCTGCATCAGGCCGACACTGGGCGCGCGGTGCGCGGCCTGCAGCAGCTTGGCCAGCAATTCGGGCGCCACCTCGCCGCCGCTGAAATGGCGCATGTCGCGGCGCTCGGCGATGGCGCGGTAGACGCCGGCGCGCTGTTCGTCGGTGAAGGCGTGTTCGTTCATGGTCGCAACAGGGCCGCGGCCGCCACGGGATCGGACGGCATATGGAAGTGGATGTAGGACGCCGTCAGCCGCCCCTGCCGATAGACGGCTTCGGCGGTCCGCCGGTAGTTCGGGCACTCGCCGCGCGCCAGGGGTTCGAGCGGCGATTCCAGCTCCGAATGGTGGAAGGTGTGCCCGCGCAGACGGCCTTCCGGCAGGGCCACTTCCTGCAGGGCCAGGGCGGTCAGGCGCGAACGCATCCGCGCTTCGCCAGGCAGCAGGCCGAGCATCGGCTCGCGCACCCCGGTGCTGTCGGTCAGCCCGTCGAGCAGGTAGAGCATGCCGCCGCACTCGGCGAGGATCGGCTTGCCGGCGGCGTGGTGTGCACGGATCGCCTCGGCCATCGGCCGGTTGCGCGAGAGGCCGCGCAGGTGCAATTCCGGATAGCCGCCCGGCAGATAGAGGCTGTCGACGGCCGGCAGACGGGTGAAGCGCAACGGCGAGAAGAACAGCAGCTCGGCGCCCAGCGCACGCAACAGGTCGAGGTTGGCCTGGTAGAGAAAGGCGAAGGCGGCATCGCGCGCCACGCCGATGCGCACGCCGGTCAGCAGCGGCTCGACCGGCGCCACCCGCGGCGCGGCGAAGGTCACCGACGGCGGCAGTTCGGTATCCGCGCTCTGCGCCAGCGCCTCGGCGGCGGCATCCAGGCGGGTATCCAGATCGGCCAGTTCCTCGGCCTGGACCAGCCCCAGATGGCGGCTCGGCAGCTCCACCTCGGCGCTGCGCGGCAGCGCGCCGTACCAGCGCAGCGGCGCCGGCAGGCTGTCGCGCAGGATTTCGCCGTGCCGCGCACTGCCGACACGGTTGGCCAGCACGCCGGCGAACGGCAGGTCCGCCTGGAAGCTCGCCAGCCCGTGCGCCAGCGCGCCGAAGGTCTGTGCCATCGCCGAGCCGTCGATCACCGCCAGCACCGGCACGCCGAAGCGCCGCGCCAGGTCGGCGGCCGAGGGTGCGCCGTCGAACAGCCCCATCACGCCTTCGATAAGGATCAGGTCGGCCTCGCCCGCCGCCTCCCACAGCAGGCGCCGCGACTGCTCCTCGCCGACCATCCACAGATCGAGTTGGTACACCGGCTGGCCGCTGGCGCGCGCGAGGATCATCGGGTCGAGAAAATCCGGCCCGCACTTGAACACCCGCACGCGCCGCCCGGCCTGCGCGTGCAGGCGTGCCAGGGCGGCGGTGACGGTGGTCTTGCCCTGACCGGAGGCCGGCGCGGCGATCAGCAGGGCCGGACAATTTCTGCTATTCATCGCAGCCTCACGGGGCGGGTTGAGTCACGGTGGATGTAAAGAGCGACATCCACGCTACAGTTCCGGGGCCTGACGTAGGGTGGATGACGCTTCACCCAGCCACCGAAAACGCGCTCCGTGAAGGTCTTGAGCGCCGGCATCAGAACTCCACGCCCTTCTGCGCCTTCACCCCGGCCTTGAACGCGTGCTTGACCAGGTTCATCTCGGTCACCGTGTCGGCGGCCTCGATCATCCCCGGCAGCGCGCCGCGCCCGGTCACCACCACGTGCTGCAACAGCGGCCGCGCGGCGATGTCGGCGAGCACGCTGTCCAGCTCCAGATAGCCGTACTTCAGCGCGATGTTCAGCTCATCGAGCACCACCAGGCCGATGCGTTCGTCGTCCAGCAGCTCGCGCGCGACGGTCCAGGCTTGCTGCGCCTTGGCGATATCGCGCTGGCGATCCTGGGTTTCCCAGGTGAAGCCCTCGCCCATCACGTGGTAGCGCACCTCCTCGGGGAAACGGCGGAAGAACGCCTCCTCGCCGGTGCTGGCCGCGCCCTTGATGAACTGCACGATGCCGACCTGCATGCCGTGACCCAGCGCGCGGGCGACCATGCCGAAGGCCGAGCTGCTCTTGCCCTTGCCGTTGCCGCTGTGCACCAACAGCAGGCCGTACTCGTCCTGCGCCTGGGCGATCTTCTCGTCCACCACCGCCTTCTTGCGCTGCATGCGCGCGCGGTGCCGCTCGTCGCGGGCGTCCATCAGTGCGCCTGCCGTAGACGGTTCAGGCGCAGCGCCGAGACGATGCCGACGTGCAGCACCAGCGCGGTGCCGACGTAGAACGCCAGATTGCCCAGATGCCGCGGCACGTACTCGGCGATGCGCGGCAGGAAGCCGGCCAGCGTCGGCTCGGGGTAGCGCCCGGAGAAGAAGTAGAAGCCGCCGCCAGAGAGCAGGTAGGCGACGAAGGCCGCCGCCACCAGCGTCGGCACCAGTAGCGCGAGGCTGCGCAGGTCGCCGCGCTGCCAGCCGGCGAACAGCCGCCCGGCCAGCCACAGGCTGCCGTAGGCCGGCACCAGCGCCCAGTACGCGGGCGACAGGCACCAGTCGCTGATGGTGCCGCTGGCCAGGGAGGCGAAGTCCAGCACGGAGGCTTCGGCAAACAGCAGCGCGAACATCGCGCGTGGGCGCAAGTAGAAGCCGGCGAGGAAGAAGATCGACCAGCTGGCGCTGGGCAGGTTCTCGACGCTGGCGAAGTGCTGGCCGCGGGTCATGGCCAGCAGCAGGATCAGCGCGACGCCGATTGCCAGTTGAGCGCGGGTGGAAAGGACGTGCATGCGGTGCTCCTCGGGTGGGGGTTCAGATCGCCTGGTAGCGGACGGTGAAGTACACCGCGCGGCCGGGCTGTTCGTAGGTCTGGGTGGTTTCGTAGTCGCGGTCGAACAGGTTCGCCAGCTTGACCTGCAGGCGCCAGGCATCGTCGATGCGGTACTCGCTGCGCAGGTCCATCAGGGCGTAGCCGGGCATGCGCGTGTCCTCGGCGTTGCCGGCCTTGTCGAAGCGCTCGCTGGACGCATACAGCGAGGCGCCCAGGCCGATGGCGCCGAACTGGCGATCCACGTCGAGATTGAACTGGCGCTTGGCGCGGCGCTGCAGCAGGTGGCCGTGATTGGCCTTGCTGCGGTCCTGCGGGTCCATGACGGTCAGGTTGGCGGCTACGTCCCAGCCGGCCAGCACTGTGGCGACGCTGGTCTCGATGCCGCGGATGCGCGCCACGTCGACGTTCTCCGGGCGCATGGGGCTGGTGCCGGCCCAGACGATCAGATCGTCGATCTGGTTTTCGTAGGCGTTGACGCTCCACTCGCCCCAGCCATGACTGCCGCGGATGCCCAGCTCGTAGCTTTGCGACTCCTCCGGCTTGACGTCCGGGTTGCCGGCGGTGAAGGCGCTGGCCGGGTAGTACAGATCGTTGAAGGTCGGCGCGCGGTAGGCAGTGCCGTAGGCGGCAGTCAGCGTCAGCGCCTCGCTCAGCTCGAAGCTGTAGCCGAGGCTGCCGGTATCGTGGGAGCCGAAGAACTCGTCCTTGTCGCGGCGCAGGCCCGCCTGCACACCATGACGGCCGAAGGCAGCCTGATACTGCACGAAGTAGCCGCGGTTGTAGCGGCTGTCCCGGGCGTAGTCGTCGCTGCTGTCGATGCGGTCCTGCTGGTAGTCCATGCCGAGGCTCAGCACCTGCGCCTCGCCGACATGGAAATCGTTCTGCCAGCTGAGACTGTCGCGGCGGGTGTCGAAGCGCGAGTAGAAGGCGCCATCCTGAAAGTTGTCGCTCAGGTCCTCGCTGTGACCGGCCTGCAGGGTGACGTCCCAGAAGGCCAGCGGCGCGAACCGCGCGCGGCCGCTGAGCGCCTGCAGGGAGCCGTCGCTGTAGGCATCGCGACCGCTGGTGCCGCGCGTCGACCGGGTATCGAAGTCGCCGTGGTTCTCGCTCTGCAGCCAGCTGCCGTCGAGTTCCAGGCCATTGTCGAAGCGATAACCGGCGCGCAGCTGTGCGGACAATTCGCGGTAGCCGTCGGCGTCCGGCTCGTAGGCATTCGGTGCGCTGGGCCGATAGGCCCGCGCGTTGATGCCGTCGGTGGATTCGCCGGCCACGCCGAGGTTGAACCAGCCGTTGCCCTGACCGCCGGATAGCCCGGCCGAGCCACTGTAGCTCGAACGCGAACCGGCACCCGCCGAGAAGTACGGTTTGAGACCGGCGTCGCCGCCGCGACGGGTGAAGATCTGGATCACCCCGCCCATCGCCTCCGAGCCGTACAGGCTGGATCGCGGTCCGCGGACGATCTCGATGCGCTCGATCTGCTCGACCGGGATGCTTTGCAGCGCGGCACTGCCAGACGTCGCCGAGCCGACGCGGATACCGTCGATCAGCACCAGCACGTGCTTGTCGCTGGTGCCACGAATGGACACCGAAGTGCTCTTGCCACGGCCGCCATTGCTGGTGACGCTGACGCCGGCCAGGCGCTGCAGCAGCTCCGGCACGCTGCCGGCCTGCTGACGCTCGATCTGCTCGCGGGTGATGACGCTGCTCGCAGCGATGGCAACCGGCGAAGCGCCGGTCCGGCTGGCGGTGATCACCTGCTGGCCGAGCAACAGGGCGCCCTCGTGGGCCAGAGCAACGGAAGGCACGCCCAGCAGGACGGCCGCCAGGGAAAGGGAGTTGCGCATTGGATCAGGGTTCTCCGTCGTGCCCACCCGCACGACCAAAAGTCGCTGGAGACAGACGGCAGAACCCGCAGGAAGGGGGCACCCGAAGGTACGCACCCGCTCAGCGCCCGCCGCACTGTCAGTGAAATGCGACAGGCCGGTCTCCGGGCTTGCGAGCGGATGCCTGGCATCCCGAAACCGCGCCTTCCCGTGCGTGAGCACAGTGGCCGTTGCGGTTTCTCGACTCGCCTACCGTTGCGGGGGCAGCGCCGGAATCGTCATTGCGACTGGACCGGCTTCCCTGTTTCACCTCCTGACCAAGTCAGGGGGCACCTGAAGCGACGCGCAGGTTAGTCCAAGGCCGGAAGGGACGCAATCGCGAACATGTCGCAGTCAGCGGCAAACTCCGCTTGCAGTTTGGACGCACCGGCCCGGAACGGCGGACGGCGAACGGCTTCGAATGCCACAATGCCCCCTTCGCCAGGACCGACGACAGCGCCCCATGACCAGCATCGTGCAGATCTCCGACACCCACTTCGGCACCGAACAGCCCGCGGTAGTCGAGGCCCTCGAACAGCATGTCCGCGAGCATCGCGCCGATCTGCTGGTGTTCTCCGGCGACATCACCCAGCGCGCACGCCGCGCCCAGTTCGCCGCGGCGCAGGCCATGGTGCGGCGGCTGGAGGCCGATGGCGTGGGCCGCAGCCTGGTGATTCCGGGCAATCACGACATCCCGCTGTACAACCTCGCGGCGCGCCTGTTCAGCCCCTACGGCAATTACCGCCGCTACTTCGGCGAGCAGCTGGAGCCGGTGTTCGAGAACGAGCGGATGCTGGTAATCGGGCTGAACACCACTCATCCGCGGCGGCACAAGGACGGTCGCGTCACCCCGCGTCAGGTGGACGCCGTGGCGCGACGGCTGGCCGCCAGCGACCCGGCCAAGCTGCGCATCGTGGTGGCGCATCAGCCGTTCGGCGCGATGGTGGAGAGCGATCTGCGCAATCTGCAGCACGGCGCCACACCCGCGCTGCAATGCTGGGCCGAACACGGGCTGGATCTGGTAATGGGCGGGCACATCCACCTGCCCTACGTGCTACCGCTGTCGCGGCAGTATCCGGACCTGGCCCGGGAAATCTGGATGGTGCAGGCCGGCACCACGCTGTCGACGCGCCTGCGCGGCACCTCGCCGAACTCGCTGAACCGGCTGAAGCTGCAGTCGGGAGCCGAGAAAGGGGTCTGCGTCGAACGCTGGGATTTTTCCGACGGGCGCTTCGTACCCGCTTCGCACTTCACCCTTGGCTGGTGAGCCCTGTCACGGATTGCGCGCCAGTCGCTCATCCTCGAGAACGCGCTTGGCACCGAGATACGTCTTGGCCCAGTAGCGATTGCCCAGGCTGTCGAGGCGGACCGTACCGCCGGACGACGGCGCATGGACGAAGCGCCCTTCGCCGACGTAGATAGCGGCATGGCTGACGCGGCGCCCGCCATCGGTGGCGAAGAACAGCAGATCGCCGGCCTGCAGCGCGTCACGCCCTACATTGGCCGAGCGCATGCGGCTCATCTCCACGGTGGTTCGCGGCAGCGCCACGCCCGCCGCGCCACGGTAGACGTAGCCGATCAGGCCGCTGCAATCGAAGCCGCTATCGGGTGTGTTGCCGCCGTAGCGATAAGGCGTACCCACCAACCCGAGTGCACTGAACAGCACATCCTCGGCCATCGGCGAGGCAGCTTGGGACGGCGCGGTGATTTCGGGAGTGGGCGTACGACCGGCGCAGGCAGTCAGCAGCGCGGTCAGGACAAGCAGTGAGAGGCGAGCCGGAAAGGGCATGGCAGAGCGATCCTGGCGGTCGAAGTGTCACTCTGCCGGCACGCGGGGCGTTGCGCAACCCCGCGGCAAGGTCGGTCGATCAGTTATGTGCGGTGGTGTGTTCCGCCGGCGCGAGTGCCAATACCCGTTTGGCCTCCATGTAGCTGGCCCGCCAGTACTTGTCGTCCAGGCTGTCGACCCGCACGCCGCCGCTGCGGCTGCTGGAGGAATGGATGAAGCGGTCGTCGCCGATGTAGATGCCCGCGTGGGTGACGCGGCCGCGGCCCCGGTTGTTGAAGAACACCACGTCGCCCGGCTCCAGCTCGCTGCGCTTGACCACTGGCGCGTCGAGGTTGATCAGTTCGCGAGTCGAACGCGGCAGCTCGAGTCCGGCTTCCTTGCGGAACAGGAAACCGACGAAGCCGCTGCAATCGAAGCCGGTCTTCGCCGAATTGCCGCCATAACGATACGGCGTGCCAACCAGGGTGAAACCGCGCTCGAGGATGCTGTCGGCCAGTTGCGGCAGCTGGTAGGCGGTGTCGTCGGAGAATTCGCGCAGCTCCTGCTCGCCCGCTTCGGCGGTGTCGAAGTCGATGGCAGTCTGATCGAAAACCTGGCCGCTCGGGGCAGAGGTGTACGCGGTGTCCGGCTGGGTCTGCTGACCGGCGCAGGCCGTCAGCAGGGCGATGAGTGCGAGGGGCACGAGGGGTGCGAAGCGTTTGCGCATGGGCACGACCGTGTCGGGGAAATTGAAAGTGCCGGCGACTATGCCTTCAATCACCTCGATGCGCAAATTCAATTGACCGAAATGTGACGAATCCGCTGCGGCAAAACGTCTGACCGCCCCTCGCCGAGAGACCGGCCGCCCGCCGTTGGAAAACGCGCCGTTTTCCGCCGTTGCAAGCGCCGCGGATGCATGGCAGCGGAGCTTTGCAAGCCCGTATCCGAGGCTCAGCCCAGAGCGGGCGCCAGCAGAATGGAATACCCCAGCGCCAGCAACGGCCAGCCGACCAGCGGCCCCAGCAGCCAGCGCCACAGCCACAGGCGCGGCACGAAACCGACCCCATGCACGAAACCGGCGCTGACGCCCCACATCACCAGCATCAGCTGCGGATGGCTATAACCGCCCTGCCCGTCCAGCATCGCGGCCGGGTGAATCAACAGCACCAGCGCCAGCGGCGCGGCCAGCAGCAGCGACAGCGTGCGACTGGCCGTCCCGTAAAGCCGTCCGGCGCCTACGTTGGTCACGGTTCGGCGTCCAGGTCCTGCGTGGCTTCCAGCCAGAGCGCATTGATGATGCCGAAGCTGCACGCCAGCAGCACACCGAGAATCCAGGTGAAGTACCACATCGTCATTCTCCCAGGCGAAGCGGGCGCGACGGCCCGCTCGCGCATGTTCAGTACAGGCCGTGAGGGTTCGCTTCGATCGTCTTCTGATTGATCCGGCCCCACATGCGGATATAGCTCCACAGCGTGTAGCAAAGGATCAGCGGCACGAAGATGCAGGCCACGACAAACATGATGCCCAGCGTCTTGCGGCTCGACACGGCGTCCCACATGGTCAGGCTCGATGCCGGATCCAGGCTCGACGGAAAGACGAAGGGAAACAGCGCGAAGCCCGCGGTGCAGATGGCTCCGACGATCATCAGGCTGGTGCCGAGGAAGCTCAGCCCGCCACTGTTGCGGCTCGCACCGAACAGCGCCAGCAGCGCCCCGAGGATGCCGGCCAGCGGCGCGATCAGCGTGATCGGATAGCGACCGTAGTTGCCCAGCCAGCCGGCATTGTCCTGCGCCACCTGCTTGTGCAGCAGCGGATTGAGCGCCGCGCCGGGATCGGTGATCGACACCTGGGTGAAGCCCTGGATGCCCAGCGCCAGCCAAACTCCGGCGGCGACGAAGCCGAGCAGGAACACCAGCGCGCACAGGCGCGTCGCCTGGCGCGAACGCTCGCCCAGCGCGCCATCGGTGCGCAGCATCAGCCAGGCCCCGCCATGCGCGCAAAGCATGCTCAGACTGACGATGCCGCACAGCAGCGCGAAGGGATTGAGTAGCGCGAAGAACGAGCCGTGGTAGCTGGAGCGCATCAGCTCGTCGAGCTGGAACGGCAGGCCGAGGAACAGGTTGCCGAACGCCACACCGAACACCAGCGCCGGCACCGCGCCGCCGACGAACAGCGCCCAGTCCCAGGCACTGCGCCAGCGTGGATCCTCGACCTTGCTGCGGTAGTCGAAGCCCACCGGCCGGCAGAACAGTGCGAACAGCACCAGCAGCATCGCCCAGTACAACCCGGAGAATGCCACCGCATAGACCATCGGCCAGGCGGCGAATAGCGCGCCGCCGGCGGTGATGAACCACACCTGGTTGCCATCCCAGTGCGGCGCGATGGTGTTGATCGCCGCGCGCCGCTCGTGGTCGGTCTTGCCGACGAAGGGCATCAGCGCCATGGCGCCCATATCGAAGCCATCGGTGAGAGCGAAGCCGATCAGCAGCACGCCGATCAGCACCCACCAGACCAGCTTGAGTACTTCGTAATCGAACATGGTGGTTTCCTCAGGCGTGCGACGGGACGTGAGCCGCTGCGGCCGCGCCCTGCTCAAAGTGATAACGGCCGGTGTGCAGGCTGCTCGGGCCGAGCCGCGCGAAGCGGATCATCAGGAACATCTCCACCACCAGCAGCAGGCTGTAGAACGCTACCAGCGCGATCAGCGAACCCCAGATATCCCCCGCCGCCAGCGTCGAGGTGGACAGGTGGGTCGGCAGTACTTCGGCGATCGACCAGGGCTGACGGCCATGCTCGGCGACGTACCAGCCGGTCTGCGCCGCGATCCACGGCAGCGGCAGGCTGAACAGCGCGAATTTCAGCAGCCACGGCTTGCGCTCGGCGTTGCGCTTGATCGATGCCCAGCTTGCCAGGGCGAACAGCAGCAGCATCAGGAAGCCCGAGGCGACCATCACGCGGAACGTCCAGAACAGGCTGAACACATCGGGAATGGTGTCCAGTGCGGCCAGCCTGATCTGCTCGTCGCTGGCATCCACCACGTCGGGCGTGTACTTCTTCAGCAGCAGGCCGTAGCCCAGATCGTCCTTGACCGCGTCGAAGGCGGCCTTGGCCTGCTCCGAGGTGTCGCCGCCGCGCAGCACCTGCAGCCGCGCGTAGGCGAGCATGCCGTTGCGGATGCGCAGTTCATGCTCGGCGATCAGGTCCTTGATGCCCTTGACCTGCTCGTCCACCGAGCGGGTGGCGATCAGCCCCAGCACGTAGGGAATCTTCACCGCGTAGTCGGTGCGCTGCGCCTCTTGGTCCGGCAGGCCGAAGAGGGTGAAGCCCGCCGGCGCCGGATGGGTTTCCCATTCGGCCTCGATGGCCGCGAGCTTGGTCTTCTGCACATCGCCGATCTCGTAGCCGGACTCGTCGCCGAGGATGATCACCGAGATCGTCGACGCCAGGCCGAACACCGCGGCGATGGCGAACGAGCGGCGGGCGAAGCCGAGGTCACGCTTCTTCAGCAGGTAGAAGGAGGAGATTGCCAGCACAAAGATCGCCCCGGTGACATAGCCGGCCGATACGGTATGGACGAACTTGACCTGCGCCACCGGGTTGAACAGCAGCGCGCCGAAGTCCACCAGCTCCATGCGCATGGTTTGGAAGTTAAATTCCGAGCCGACCGGGTTCTGCATCCAGCCGTTGGCGATCAGAATCCACAGCGCCGAGAGGTTCGAGCCCAGCGCCACCAGCCAGGTCACGGCGAGGTGCTGCACCTTGGTGAGCCGATCCCAGCCGAAGAAGAACAGGCCGATGAAGGTGGATTCGAGGAAGAACGCCATCAGCCCTTCGATGGCCAGCGGCGCGCCGAAGATGTCACCGACATAGTGGCTGTAGTAGGCCCAGTTGGTGCCGAACTGAAACTCCATGGTCAGCCCGGTGGTGACGCCCAGGGCGAAGTTGATGCCGAACAGCTTGCCCCAGAACTTGACCATGTCCTGGTAGACCTGCTTGCCGGTCATCACATAGACCGACTCCATGATCGCCAGCAGGAACGCCAGCCCCAGGGTCAGCGGCACGAAGAGAAAGTGATACATCGCCGTCATGGCGAATTGCAGGCGTGACAGATCTACAACGCTTTCCGAGATCATCTCGGCCCTCCCTCGGGATTGGCATCCCGCTTATCAAGCAAATGCTCGGCGACCCGCGCCGAACCGTTCTCGGGAATGCTGGGAGCATCGAACCAGATGTTTTTTATGCTTATGAGGATCGCGATCTTGACCAGCAGCACCAGCACGATGTCTCGCCGTAGCGATGACTTGAACATGCATTCCTCCCTGCTTATGCGCCGACTGTCTCGATGACGGCGGGCAGCGGCATAGCCGCAAACCCTGCACCATGCGAGACGGAAGAAGTGTCCCGCTCCGCCGGAGCGCTCACAACTGCGACGGCTTGCCTCAGCCTCCGGGCGTTGCGGCGCCTTGGCGCTTGCCGTCTCGCTTGTTCAGCGTAGCCCTTGGCGTGCAACGCGCAGCGCTGTTGGCAAGCCCGGCGGGCGAGGATTCCCCGACGAGCCTCGGATTCAGCGCCGCACGGACGGCCAGCGCGGCGGACTGTCGCGCTCACGGCACCCGCAACCAGCGGCGAAAACCGTTGCCGGCGGTGCTCGAAAGCGGGCTCCAGGCGAAATCCCAAGGTGTCGGCGGCAGCTCTTCCAGCTCGGCCGGCAGAATGCGGGCGCTGCGCTGCACGCGGGGCTTCCAGTCGAACACCCTGTCGGCGCTGCCCTGCCAGCCCAGCACGATGCCCAGCGCGGCGCTGTCATCGGTCCCGGCCCAGCGCGCCGCCGCGGCCAGCATCATCGCCTCGATATCCTCGGCGTCGATCTGCTCGCGGTAACGCGAGGTCAGCAGCCAGCGGCAGGCGCTCAGATGGAAGGTCCAGTCGAGCGCGAGCTGGCAGCGATAGGCCCAGGTCATGAAGTCGCGAAAGAGTGTCAGGCCGTCCGGTGGGTCGAGCTTGAGCAGCCGCGGGCAGACATCGAACAGGGCGTGCCAGTACGGCAGCAGCTTGGCGTCCAGGTGCACGAAGTTGCGTGCATTGCTGGGATAGTCCGGGAACGGCAGCCAGGGGCTGGCGCGATTCTCAGTGCGGGTGAAGCGTTCCATCACGGTCATGCTGAATGGTCCTGAGCTGAGGTGCCGCCAGCTCGCGCCGGCAGAGGCCCACCCCGCAGCGCACAGAAGGCTGCAGCCGGGTGGTTCAGTGGTCAGTCAGGACGATTCAGGGCGCGCGAGGGTTGAGCGTGGGCCAGTGATGCCGCGGTCCGAGACGCTCGGCGCGCCGCAGCGCAATGCTGAGCGGCGTGCGCCGACCGGGCCAGATCAGTCCGAACAGCGCAACGAGCGCGACGAATAATGAGCTGCACAGCGGGCAATCGAACGGCAGTGCCAGGGCGGCGACGGGATCGCCGGCAAGGTCGCCCGGCGCGAAGTCACCATCGTCGCTGAGGCAGAACAGCCCCTGCCCCATCGCCAGCTCGAAACCGACGTGCGAGGCATGCTGCAGGCTGCAGCCGAAGCCGTTGAACAGCAGGCTGACCAGCAGCAGACAGCCGATCAACTGGCGGGAATTCTTGACGATGGTCATGTTTCGACTTTAGCACCGCAGCCCGCCGGCCCGGCTGCGCCAAACCGTCGCAACAGCCTCAGTGATTGACGGTGTACGCCAGCATTGCCGAGAGATGGCACAGCGGCCGGCCGCTTTCGGCCTGCCACTGGTTGAAGGCCGCCTGCATCGCGGCCTGGTCGCGCTGGCTGCTGGGTACCTTGTCGATGACGCCCTGCGCCTTGAGCGCGGCCACCACATCGGTACTCGGCACGAAGGTGTCCTTGCCGGCCATGCGCAACAGACGCGGCGCGGAAACCCCGCCGAGCTGGCTGCCGTGCCGCGCCAGGTAGCGCCACAGACCGACGATGTTGCTGCCCGGCCAGTCGGCAAGCAGGTTGCCGAAACTGCCCTTCTCCTTCGCCACGTCGAGGACGAACTGGGCATTGCGCGGCACGCTCTTGAGCTTGCCCAGATGACGAATCAGCTGGGTGTTCTGCATCAACCGCTCGATGTGCTCGCCGCCCATCAGCACCACCTTGTGCGGATCGAAGCCGAAGAACGCCTGCTCGAAAGCGGGCCACTTGGCGTCCACCAGGCTGTGCTTGAGCCCCGCGCGGAAGATGCGCAGCGCGATCAGCGACAGGTAGCGGTCATCGGCTAGCGCACGTAACGCCTCGGCACTGCTCGGTTGCGGCAGGCGCGCTTCCAGCGCCGCCGCCGAACCGAAGCGGTTGAGGCAGTATTCGTGCAGCCATTTGTAGTCATGCATGGATGGGCCTTTCGGTTGCGCAAGCGACGGCAAAGGGTGCCGAGGATGGCGAGCGGCTGCAAGCTGGAGCATCTAGCTCCGAGGCGAACAATGCGTGGCGCGCTTGCCCGCCGACGTAGCATCCGCTGCGCCAGAGTGGTAGATGGCTGCGGCCATCCACCCTACGACCGATAGCCACTGCGCAGGGTGGAAAGCACGCGACGCCCGCCAGCCCTCAGCTGTGCAGCCGCCTGGCAGCCTCGCGCAACAGCTGCTCGGTACCGCTCCAGCCGAGGCAGCCATCGGTGATCGAGACACCGTAGCGCAGCTCGCCGGCAAGCGGCTGGCAGCCGTCGAACAGATGGCTCTCCAGCATCACCCCACGCAGGCTGGTATCGCCGGCCAGGCACTGGCTCAGCACGCTGTCGAGCACCGCCGGCTGACGCAGCGGATCTTTGCCGCTGTTGGCGTGGCTGCAGTCGACCAGAATGCGCGGCACGATGCCCTGCTTTTGCAGTGCGCGGCGAGCTGCGCCGACACTGTCCGCGTCGTAGTTGGGCGCACCGTGACCGCCGCGCAGCACCAGATGGGTGTCCGGATTGCCGCGCGTCTGCAGCAGCGCCGGATGACCGAGATCGTCGATGCCGAAGTGCTGATGCGGATGTTCCGCTGAACGCATGGCGTCACAGGCGATGCCCAGGCTACCATCGGTGCCGTTCTTGAAGCCCACCGGCAGATCCAGACCGCTGACCAGCTCGCGGTGGATCTGCGACTCGCTGGTGCGCGCACCGATGGCGGCCCAGCCCAGCAGGTCGTCGAAGTAGCTGGCGGCCAGCGGTTGCAGCAGTTCGCTGGCGATCGGCAGGCCGCAGGCCAGGATGTCCAGCATCAGCCGGCGCGACAGCCGCAGGCCTTCGGCCATGTCGCCGCTACCATCCAGATGCGGATCGTAGACCAGCCCTTTCCAGCCGACCGTGGTGCGCGGCTTTTCCACGTAGGTGCGCATGACCAGCAGCAACTGGTCGTCGAGCTCGCGTGCCAGCTCGGCCAGGCGTTCGGCGTATTCCAGTGCCGCGACCGGATCGTGCAGCGAGCAGGGGCCGACCACCACCAGCAGGCGCGGGTCACGGCCATCGAGGACCGCGCGGATGGCGTTGCGATCGGTGTGGATACGGGCGGCGAGCGTATCGCTCAGCGGCAGGCGCTGGCGCAGTACGGCCGGACTGGGCAACGGCTGGGCGCTGCGACGGGGAGGGAGTGGATCGGCCGCGGATTTGCAAAGGGCGAGTGGCAGGGCGGCGTTCTGGGCAGTGGCGGATGCATTCATGATCGGGCGATTCCTTCTGCCGGCGCGGCAAGGCCGCGACGGCGCTAGTCGTGTGTTCGTTCGAGTGGTGTCAGGCAGGCGTCGAAGCGGCTAAATCGCCAGTCGTAGCGGTAATAACGATCGGTGCGGTAGTAAGTGGTCATGCTGCATTCCTCGTGACGTTGGGCCGTTGGCGGCCGGAAAAACAAAACCCCCGGTCGGGTGGCCGACCGGGGGTTCGAAAACTGTCTGGTGGCGACCCTGCTTGCTAGGGCGCCTGTGGGGTATCAGGCGCGCCCGTGGCTAAACCAGTACCCAAAGTAATAACCGGCAGCGACGACCAGCCGGGCACGCAGCACCGCGACGCGAGCGGCGGCGGTATGAGCGAGGGCGGAACGGTCGAGGCTGAACGGCATGCTGATCTCCAGAAGTGTCCGAACCATACTCCAGCGCCGCGGCAGGTTTCAACCTGCGTGTTGCGGTAGGCGAAACCGCGCGTGATCGGTATCTTCGCCACCTCCGTCACGCCAGGAACGCCCGTCACATGCTCCGTCCCGCCCTGCTCTACGCCTTCGCCCTGTATGCCGGCTGCGTTTCGGCGCAGGTGGAGGTCATGCCCGTGGAGCATCAGACCCAGGGCAAGATCCTCGTCGCGCGCGTCACCGAGCAGGTCGCTCCCGGCGACTATCAGGCGCTGCTGCGTGGTATCGCTGCACACCCCGGCAAGTACGCGCGCAAGCTGCTGATCCTCGACAACATCGGCGGCAGCACGCCCGAGGCGATGCGCATGGGCTACCTGCTGCGCGAAACCGGCTTCGACGCGCTGGTGCCGCCCGATGCGATCTGCCAGGGCAGTTGCATCTACCTGCTGGCCGCGGGCCGGCAGCGCACCGTGCGTGGCCACGTCGCGCTGCAGCGGCCCTATCTACCCAGCGGCGAATCGGCGCTGGCGGTCGGCCAGCTGCCGCGCCGCACGCCGCAGAACTACCTGCGCGACATGGGCGTCGACCCGCTGCTGGCGCTCGACATACAACTGCTCAACCCCGGGCAGCTACGCATGCTCAAACCACACGATCTGGCGCGCTACCGCCTCAAGTGATCCGTCGTCTCCAGCCGAAAACCCCGCCAGGCTGCCGCTGCGCAGGGCCAGCGTTCGACCGGTGATCGGAGCCGGCGGCAATCGCCGCAGGTCCGTCTAGGCTTTTTCCAGTCCCACGAACGAGCCCGCGCGAACCGGCTCCTCCGAACGATTGCGCCAAGGAGCGTGACATGAAACTTTCCACCTACCTCACCTTCGACGGTCAGGCCCGCGAAGCCTTCACTTTCTACCAGCAGGTGCTGGGCGGCACGCTGGAGATGATGACCTTCGCCCAGGCACCCGAAGCCGAGCACTTTCCCGCCGAGCATCGCGAACGGATCATGCACGTCTGTCTGACGCTCGATGACTACCGGCTGATGGCGTCCGACACCATGCCCGGCATGGACTGCGGCAGCGGCACGTACGAGGGCATCAAGGGCTGCTCGATCAGCCTGCATCCCGACAGCGTGGCCGAGGGCGAGCGCCTGTTCGCTGGGCTGTCTGCCGGCGGCCAGGTCGTCATGCCGATGGAAAAGACCTTCTGGGCCGAACGCTTCGGCATGTTCACCGATCGCTTCGGCGTGTCCTGGATGGTCAACTGCGAACACCCCTGAGGCCGACATGCCGGTGAGACTTGCGTCACCGGCGCAGGCGCATAGACTGCGCGTCGCGATGACCCCTGTCCGTCGCCGGCCTCCGGCCGCCCCGTGAATCGAGGAGCGCACGCGCTGTGGATCTGGTCTTTCTCGGCACCTCCTCCGGCACGCCCACCCGGGCGCGCAACGTCACCGGCCTGGCCCTGCAGGAGGACGCCGGCAAGGCCTGGTACCTGATCGACTGCGGCGAAGGCACGCAGCACCGCCTGCTGCGCATGCCGCTGTCGCTGCACGACCTGCGCGCGATCTTCATCACCCATGTCCATGGCGACCATTGCTACGGCCTGCCCGGCCTGCTCGCCAGCGCCGGCATGATGGGCCGCCGGCATCCGCTGGAGATCATCGCCCCGGCGGGTATCGCCGACTGGCTGCAGGCGACGCTGCGCATGAGCCACGCCTGGCTGGGCTATGAGCTGGCCTTCCATGCCGTCGAAAGCCTCGGCGAGTGGCGCAGCCTGAACATGCGCGTCGCGGCAACCGCGCTGTCCCATCGCGTGCCCTGCTACGGCTACAGCTTCACCGAGGCGCGCCCGGACCCGCGCTTGAACATCGAGCGGCTGGAGCGCGACGGCGTTCCGCGCGGCCCGCTCTGGGGGCAGCTGGCACGCGGCTTCGACCTCGAACATGAAGGTCGAACGCTGCGCAGTGAGGACTACCTGAGCTTCACCCGCGCGCCGCGGCGCGTCGTCATTGGCGGCGACAACGACCGTCCGCCGCTGCTTGCCGAGGCCTGCCGCGGCGCTCAGGTGCTGGTGCACGAAGCGACGTATAGCCAGACGCTGGTCGAAACCAGCGGCAATACCTTCGGCCACAGCAGCGCCGCTCAGGTAGCGGCCTTCGCGCAGCAGGCCGAGGTGCCGAACCTGGTGCTGACGCACTTCAGCGCGCGCTACCAGCCCGGCTCGCAGCGCGGACATTCCATCGAGGAGATCCGCCAGGAAGCGGCCACGGCGTATCACGGCCAGCTGTTTCTGGCGCGGGACTTCCTGCGGCTGCGCCTGGGCAAGGACGGCGTCCTGCACGAGGTGGAGCCGACCTGACCGGTACCGAATCCGGTGGCTCGTTCATCGGGTTCATGCTCGCCGTCGCACTCTGCGCTCGATGTCGGTCTAGGCTGTGGCGAGGCATCGATAACGCCTTCCCGGAGAACCCGCATGAGCAGCAAGAACCGGATCTGCCTGTGGTACGACGGCGCCGCGCTGGAGGCGGCGACCTTCTATGCCAGGACGTTTCCCGACAGCGCTGTCGGCACCGTCTATCGCGCGCCGGCGGACTATCCGGCGGGCAAACAGGGCGATGTGCTGACAGTCGAGTTCACGGTGATGGGCATTCCCTGCCTGGGCCTGAACGGCGGGCCGGCGTTCCCGCACAGCGAGGCGTTCTCGTTCCAGGTGGCCACCGACGACCAGGCCGAAACGGATCGCCTGTGGAACGCCATCGTCGGCAATGGCGGTCAGGAAAGCGAGTGCGGCTGGTGCAAGGACCGCTGGGGACTGTCGTGGCAGATCACACCGCGCGCGCTGACGGCCGCCATCGCCCATCCGGATGGCGCGGCGGCGCGGCGCGCATTCGAGGCGATGATGACGATGCGGAAGATCGACATCGCAGCCATCGAGGCCGCGCTGGCCGGTTGACCGACACGACCACCGCGCTATTCCTCTCGCCCGTTCCCGTCGCGATCACGTGTGTAGCGATGCGCGAGCGGGAACGTCGGCAGCCAGGCTTCGCGGCGCAGCGTCCAGCTTTCGTAGGTGGGCGTCAGCTGGTCGGGCGCATCCAGTGCGCCAAGGCTTACTTCGATCTCGTCCGCGCTGTGGGCGAACACCGACGAGCCGCAACGCGGGCAGAAGTGCCGCCCGGCGTACTCATGCGTCTCGCCCGTGATGCTCACCGCCGCCTGCGGAAAGATCGCCGCGGCGTAGAACAGCGCGCCGTGGTGCTTGCGGCAATCGAGACAATGGCACAGGCCGACCCGATAGGGCCGCCCGGAGGCCACGATGCGCACGCTGCCGCACAGGCAGCCGCCGGTGAATCGATCCATGCCGCGCTCCTGCAATCGAGTAGGTCAGCCATGAACGCTAGCACTCGCCGGGCGGATTGCGCGCCGAGCCGACCATCGAGCCGTGGTGCTGGCACCGGACGGGTTTCGCCGGTTAAATCGGTTCTCCACCCTTCGCCAGGAGCATCCATGAGCAACGCACGCCAGGCCCAGCACCCCATCGCCTCGTCCTTCACCGCGCGCTGGTCGCCGCGCGCCTTCGACGGCCAGCCACTGAGCGAAGCGCGGATGCGCTCGCTGTTCGAGGCGGCCCGCTGGGCGCCCTCGGCCTACAACTTCCAGCCGTGGCGTTTCTGCTACGCGCTCGCCGGCACGCCGCACTTCGAGGATTTCGTCGCCCTGCTGGTGCCGGCCAATCAGGCCTGGGCGCGGCATGCCGGCGCACTGGTGGCGGTGCTGTCGCAAAGCACCCGCACGGCTGCCGACGGCGCGGAACAGCCCTTCCCCAGCCATGCCTTCGATACCGGCGCGGCCTGGATGAGCCTCGCCATGCAGGCCTACGACATGGGGCTGGCCACCCACGCGATGGGCGGGTTCGATGCCGAACGCGCGCGACGCTATCTCCGGCTACCGGCGAATGTGGCGATCCACGCCTTCGTCGCCATCGGCCAGCGCGGCGACGCCAGCGCCCTGCCCGAGGCGCTGCAGGCCCGCGAGCAGGCCAGCGACCGCAACCCGCAGGCGGGCTGGGTGTTCGAGGGACCGATGGCCTGAGCGCGCAGCGTCGGGATCAGGCGGCGCGCTTGCCCATCTTGCGCAGCGCCCGCAGCCCTTCCAGCACCAACACCGCGATGGCCAGCCAGATCGCGCCGTAAGTCAGCCATTGCTGCGGCGCGATGCTTTCGCCGAGCAACAGCGACACCACCACCAGCAACACCGGCTCGACGTAGCTGAGCAGGCCGAACAGGGCAAGATTCAGGCGCTTGCCGGCGATGATCATCAGCGCCAGCGCCACCGCGCTGAGCGCACCTAGACCGAAGATCAGTACCAGCAGGCGCGGGCTCGCGGCCACCTGGCGCAGCGTCTCGCCATCGGCCAGGGCGAACGCGGCGGCGACCGGCAGGCTGATGACGAGGTCCAGCCACAGACCGCCGAGGTTGGCGGTACCGATCCAGCGGCGCAGGGCGAAGTAGCCGGGATAGCCGAGCGCGACCACTAGCACCGGCCAGGACAACGACGACGCCCGCAGCAGTTCGTTGCCGACGCCAACGGCCGCCAGCAGGCAGGCCAACCGTTGCAGCCGACTGATCGCCTCGCCGAACAGCAGTCGCCCGGTGAGCACCAGGGCCAGCGGCAGCAGGAAATAGCCGAGTGAAACATCCAGCCCGTGGCCGTTGATCGGCGCCCACATGAACAGCCACAGCTGCACGCCGACCAGCGCCGAGGACAGCGGCAAGCCCAGCCACAGCCGCGGCTCGGCGGGCAGCCGCGCCAGAATCGCACGCACCTCGCTCAGGCGCCCGAAACCGAGCAGCAGCAACGCCAGACACGGCGCGGTCAGCAGGATGCGCCAGCCATACACCTGCTGGCCATCCAGCGGCTGCAGCAACGTGGTGTAGTAGTAGAGCGTGGCGAACAGTGCCGATGCACCGAGCGAACTGAGCACGCCGGGCAGGCTGTTGTGAGTGTGCATGAGCCTCCCGGCATCTGCGTGGAACGGTCGCCCCGGCGATCAGGGCTCGACCTGGCTCCACTGCTTGTTTAGGCGCTTGTCCGATACCGGCATCCGGGTTCCCAACTGCTGGGCCCACAGCGAGACGCGGTACTCCTCCAGCATCCAGCGGTACTGGCTCAGCTGCGGGTCGCGCTTGCCCTCCTGCTGGTGCTTGTGCAGCCGCGCCTGGTACTGCTCCCAGTAGCCGCCCAGCTCGCCGGACCAGACGCGATCACGCTGCAGCTGCGCGCCGATCTTCTCGAAGCGTTGCTCGATGGCCTTGAGATAGCGCGGGTATTCCTTCAGCCACTCGGCCGGCGTTTCGCGGACGAAGCCCGGATAGACCAGGTTGCCCAGCTGCGCCTTGATGTCGTTGAGCGCCACCGCCTGGGCCAGATCGATCTTGCCCTTGAAGCGCTTCTGCAGGCCGTGCCAGTGCTTGAGGATTTCCAGCGTCAGGCGCGCCAGCCGTTCGGCATGCGCGGTCCAGTCGCCGCGCTTGCGCTCGGCCAGCGACGCCAGTGCGGCGCCGTCACGCGGCAGCGCGACCTCGCCATCGAGAATGCAGCTGTCCAGGCTGGCCAGCAGGATGTCCTCGACCAGTGCATCGACCTTGCCCATGTCACGGTAGAGCAGGCCGAGCTCAGTAAGGCCCGGCAACTTGTTGCGCAGGTACTTGGCCGGTTCCGCCAGCTGTTGCAGCAACAGGCGCTGCAGGGCGCGGCGGTGCTGCCATTCCGCCTCGGCCTGGGTCGGGAAGCGCGCCTCCTTGACCACCCCAGCCTCTTCCACCAGCGCCGGGTAGACGGTCATCGACAAGCCCGCCATCTTCGCCTGGGCCTTTTCCGCGACCTGGGCAAAACCCTTGGCCTCGACCGGCTTCTGTTCGGCCTTCTGCTGCGGCGGCGCCAGGGCGGCCTGGCTGGCCTCGGCGAAGCGCGCCGTCAGCTCGGCCAGGTCGCGGCCTTCGCCGAGGAACTTGCCGCGGGCATCGACCACCTCGATGTTCATCTTCAGGTGGTTTTCCAGCCCGGCGGCGGCCTCGGCCCAGGCCTCGTCCGGCACGCGGGCGCCGGTCATGCGCGTCAGTTCGCGCCCCAGCGCCTCGGGCAGCGAGCCTTCGCCGAAAGCGATCTTGGAAAGCGCCGCGCCGACGAAGTCCGGCACCGGCACGAAGTTCTTGCGGATCGCCTTGGGCAGGCCGCGCACCAGCGCGACCGCCTTGGCCTCGATCAACCCGGGCACCAGCCAGTCGAGCCGTTCGCGCCGCAGTTGCGGCAACAGCGGCGCCGGCACGCGCAGGGTTACGCCGTCGCGCGGGTGGTTGGGTTCGAAGTGGTATTCCAGCGGCAACTGCAGCTCGCCGATGCGCAGGTGGTCCGGGTACTGCGCGGCGGTGACCTCGCTGGCTTCGCGGGCGAGCACGTCCTCCTCGCGCATGACCAGCAGCTGCGGGTTCTTCTGGCTCTCGCGCTTATACCAGTTCTCGAAGCTGGCGGTCTGGTAGATGTCCGCTGGCAGGCGCGCATCGTAGTAGCCGAACAGGGTTTCCTCGTCGGCGAGGATGTCGCGACGCCGCGCCTTGGCCTCCAGCTCGTCCATGCGCTCGAGCAGTTCGCGGTTGGCCGCCAGCGCGCGGGCACGGCTGTTGATCTCGCCGCGCACCAGGCCTTCGCGGATGAACAGCTCGCGCGCCGCGGGCGGGTCGATGGGCCCGTAGTGCACCGGGCGGCGGCCGACCACGATCAGCCCGTAGAGCGTCACCTGCTCGTAGGCCACCACCTGGCCGCGCTTCTTCTCCCAGTGCGGCTCGAAGTGGTTTTTCTTGATCAGGTGCCCGGCCAGCGGCTCGATCCAGTCCGGTTCGATCTTCGCCACCATGCGCGCGAACAGCTTGGTGGTTTCCACCAGCTCGGCGGCCATTACCCACTGCGGCTTCTTGCGGCCGATGCTGCTTCCCGGATGTATCCAGAAGCGCCGCTGGCGCGCGCCGAGATAATCGCCGTCCTCGGTCTTGTGACCGATCTGGCTGAGTAGGCCGGCGAGGATCGCCTGGTGCACGGCGGCGTAGCTCTTGGCCTTCTGCGCGGCCTCGCTGGCTTCGGCCTGCTGGCGGAGGATGACGTTGACCTTGGTGTCCTTGGTGGGCGCGGGTTGGGAGGCGGAATCGGCCGGACGCGTGGAAGAGGCTGCGCCGTCTTCCACCCTACGATGCTTGCCGACGTGGCCGTCCGGGGCATCGGTTTTGCCCTTGGCGTAGGGTGGATGGCCGGAGCCATCCACCGCCTTACCCGCGCCGAGCTTGAGCTCGCGAGCGATCAGCAGCAATTGCCGGTGCGCATCGCGCCACTCGCGCAGGCGCAGGTAGTTGAGGAAGTGCTTGCGGCACCAGCTGCGCAGCGCGTTGGCGCCCAGCGCCTGGCGCTGCTCCTCGAAGCCGCGCCAGAGGTTGATCAGCGCGGCGAAGTCCGAGTCCGGGTCCTTCCATTGTGCGTGGGCCTGATCCGCCGCCTGCTGGCGGTCGGCCGGGCGCTCGCGCACGTCCTGCACCGAGAGTGCGCTGGCGACGATCAGCACTTCGCTCAGGCTGCCGAGCCGCGCGGCCTCCAGCAGCATGCGGCCAAGGCGCGGATCGATGGGCAGGCGCGCCAGCTGGCGGCCCAATGGCGTCAGCTGGTTCTCGCGGTTGACCGCCGAGAGCTCCTGCAGCAGGTTGAAGCCGTCGCTGATGGCCTTGCCGTCCGGCGGCTCGATGAAGGGGAAATCCTGAATATCGCCGAGGCGCAGGTGCAGCATCTGCAGGATCACCGCGGCGAGGTTGGTGCGCAGGATTTCCGGATCGGTGAACGCCGGGCGGGAGAGAAAATCCTCCTCGCTGTACAGGCGGATGCAGATGCCCGGCTCGACCCGGCCGCAGCGGCCCTTGCGCTGATTGGCACTGGCCTGCGACACCGCCTCGATGGGCAGGCGCTGGACCTTGGCACGGTAGCTGTAGCGGCTGATGCGCGCGGTGCCCGAGTCGATCACGTAGCGGATGCCCGGCACGGTCAGCGAGGTTTCCGCGACGTTGGTGGCCAGCACGATCTTGCGGCCGGCTGCCGGACGGAAGATCTTCTGCTGCTCGGCCGGCGTCAGGCGCGCATACAGCGGCAGCACCTCGGTCAGGCGCAGGTTGGCCTTGCGCAGCATCTCGGCAGCATCGCGAATCTCGCGCTCGCCGGGGAGGAACACCAGCACGTCGCCCGGGCGCTGGCCGACGCTTTTCTCGTGAGCGGCGATCTCGTCCAGCGCCGCGAGGATGCCCTGATCGACGGTCAGATCGTCCTCGACCCGGTTGCCGTCCTCGTCGGCCTCGGCGGCCAGCGGGCGGTACCAGGTCTCCACCGGGTAGGTACGCCCGGACACCTCGATGATCGGCGCATCATTGAAGTGCTTACTGAAGCGCTGCAGATCGATGGTCGCCGAGGTAATGATCACCTTCAGGTCCGGCCGGCGTGGCAGCAGCGTTTTCAGGAAGCCGAGCAGGAAATCGATATTCAGCGAGCGCTCGTGGGCCTCGTCGACGATGATCGTGTCGTACTTTTCCAGGAAGCGGTCGTGCTGGGTCTCGGCCAGCAGGATGCCGTCGGTCATCAGCTTGATCAGCGTGCGCTCGGTGCTCTGATCCTCGAAGCGCACCTGATAGCCCACCAGTTCGCCCAGCGGCGCGCCTAGCTCCTCCGCCACCCGCGTCGCCACGCTGCGCGCGGCCAGCCGGCGCGGCTGGGTATGGCCGATCAGCCCATTCACGCCACGGCCGATCTCCAGGCAGATCTTCGGCAACTGGGTGGTCTTGCCCGAACCGGTTTCACCGGCGATCACCAGCACCTGGTGCTTTTCCAGCGCGGCCTTGATCTCGTCGCGCTTGGCGGCAATCGGCAGGGCGTCGTCGTAGCGGATCGCCGGTACGCTCTGCCGACGCGCCTCGACCTTGGCCACCGAGGCCCGGAAGCGCTCCAGCCACTGGGCGAACTTGCCTTCATCGGGCTTCTTGCGCAGCTCGTGCAGCTGCCGGCGCAAGCGATGGCGGTCGGCGCTGAAGGTCTGGTCGAGGTTGTTGAACAGGGTATCGAAGGCGGGCGTTGCGTCGGTCATGGACAGCCGTGGGGCAATTCGTGAAGGGCGCGATTGTCGCAGATTTCGCACGGTGCCGAACGACGAGCCGACAGCCCTTCAATCGCACCGCGCCGGCGAACCGGCGCGATGGTCAGACGCTCAGACGATCAGCGCAGCCAGAGACCCCAGCGGGATTTCTCCTGTACCTTCTGCGCACGCAGGGTCGTGGCACCCTGGGCGGCGCTGGCCGCGGCGGCAATCTCGTCATCGATGGCCTTGGTCGACAGCGACAGCCAGCTGGTGGCGAAGGCCAGCGCATCGCCGTGCAGCTCGAGGGCTTCGCTGGAGATGTTGGCGAGGTTGTCGCACTCGTTGTGATAGCACGGGTCGAACGCCTGTCCTGCCGCACCGCCATAGCGCTGCGCCTGGGCCTCGCTCTTCACGTCCTCGGCGCCGGTGAACAGCCCGCCAAAGGCGATGCCATCCTCGAAGAACTGCGCATAGTCGGAACGGAAGTCGATTTCCGTGCCTTCGGAGGGCTGGTTGCGCAGATCGAAGTACGCACGCAGCAGTCGCTCGATGGCTGCCGAGCCGGGCGGGCCCTGCAGGCCGAAGTCCGAACCGTCGCCGTCATAGATGAAGTTGGCGAAGTTCGGCGAGCCGATCATGTCGGCGTTGAGGTAGGCCTTGATGCGCCGCTTTTCCTCGTCCGGCAACTGCGTGACGTAATGGGTCGAACCGACCAGACCGGATTCCTCCGCGCCCCACCAGGCGAAGCGCACCTTGTTCAACGGATGGGCCTTGCTCATCAGCAGCGCCATCTCCAGCAATGCAGCGCTGCCGGAACCGTTGTCGTTGATGCCGGGGCCTTCGGCCACCGAGTCCAGGTGCGCGCCGACCATCACCACGTTGTCCGGATTGCCGCGACGCGTCTCGGCCAGGACGTTGTAGGTTTCGGTCTGCTCGCGGATCACGTCGACCGTCATGCTCAATTGCAAGCCGGCGGTCTGCGCCCAGGCCGCACCGTTGTCGTAGGTGGCGAACAGCACCGGAATGCCGCCAGCGTAATCCGCACCGAGGGTGGCGCCCATCAGGCCCTTGCGGTCCTCGGTATCGCCCTGGTTGAAGATCACCACGCCGGATGCTCCCGCCGCGGCGGCCAACGTGGCCTTCTGGCCGAACGCGCAGGTGCCGCGCTGGATCAAGGCAATGGCGCCAGCGGGGAAGCCGGCGAAGTCTTCTGCCTCGCAACCGCTGGTGGAGGTGTTGCCGGCACCGAGCGCGACGTCCACCGCTACCACCTGGGCGGTGACGGTGCCGGGATCGCTCTGCTCCAGGTAGGTGAAGTCTTCCTCCCAGACGTAGTTCTGCTGCTGCGGCGCCAGCGCATTGAGCACGCCGGGGCCGGTCGGGTAGAAGGCGAGGAAGGGAAAGGCCTGTACTCGCACCCGGTAGCCGGCGCGCTCCAGCTTGCTGCGCACGTAATCCACCGAGGCTTGGTAGCCCGTCAGGCCGGAAGCGCGGTTGCCGTCGTTGAGGCTGGCGATGTCCTGCAGGCTTTGCAGGTGCTTGAGTACGTTGCCGGCCTGCAGACAGCGCGGCAGACCGAGCGGTGTGCCGACCATCAACGGCGAGCGGCAGACCGAGGCATCCGGTTTGCCGGGACTCCAGAAATCATCGAAACGTTGGGTCTCGACCGGTGGTGCGGCGAAAGCCGCGCCGGTAAAGGCCATTGCGAGAGAAGCGACTACCCGTAGTGCGTTGTTGTTCTTGTGCATGGGTGACTCATCCTTGCGACGTGATTGATGGGCAGGCCGCTTAAGGCTTACACCACCACTCCCCGGTATCGGGGACGCGGCCATAGGGAGCTAGACCCGGGGGCTCGCCGCGGCGTTCTTGCGGGGGCGCCAGGCGGTCATGCCGTCGGTCGGGTCAGTGGAACTCCGCGGCAACGCGACGGCGCGGCGTACGGGCGCGCACAGCTCACGCACCGGCCTGGTTGGGCTGGAAGTAACGGCGGGGAGGTTTTCGGGAGGGAGTCGCAGGCAAGCCAAACGCAACGGCGGCATTGCGCCGCCGTTGCGTCACGATCAGACGCGGAACTGGCCGACCAGTTTCTGCAGGCGCTCGGCCACACCGCCGAGATCACGCGAGGTCTGCGCGCCTTGCGCGGCGTCGCTCGCCACGGTGTCCACGGCATCGGCGATGTGATGCACGCTGCGGTTGATCTCTTCGGCCACGGCGGTCTGTTCTTCGGCTGCCGCGGCGATCTGCGCATTCATCGAGTTGATGGTGCCAATCAACGCCGCGATGGCATCCAGCGATTCGCCGGCCTGGTTCGCCTGCTGCTGAGTGCTGTCGCCCTTCTCGCCGGCGCGCAGCATGGCGGTCACGGTGTGGCTGGTGGCGCTTTGCAGGCGATCGATCATGCCCTGGATCTCACCGGTGCTCTGCTGCGTGCGGCTGGCCAGCGCGCGCACCTCATCGGCGACCACGGCGAAGCCACGCCCGGCCTCGCCCGCCCGCGCCGCCTCGATGGCCGCGTTGAGCGCCAGTAGGTTGGTCTGCTCGGCGATGGCACGGATCACGTCGAGCACGCCGACGATGCCTTTCACATCCTGCTGCAGCCCTTCGAGCGACTCGCCGCTGCCGCGCAGCTCGACCACCAGCTCATGAATCTGGCGGATGCTCTGGTCGACCACCTGCTTGGCCGCCTGGCCCTGCTGGTCGGTTTCCTGCGCCGCTTCGGCGGCACGTTGCGCGCTCATGGCTACTTCATGGGCGGCGGCGGACATCTCGTTGATTGCGGTGGCGACCTGGTCGGTTTCGTGACGCTGGCTGGCCATGGCCTGCTCGGAACGCTGCGCCTGGCTGGCCACCGCGCCCACCATGCCGGTCAGCTCGGTGGTGGTACCGGCGACCTGGCGTACCAGCAGATGGATCTTCTCGACGAAGCGGTTGAAGGCGCCAGCCAGTTCGCCGAGCTCGTCCTTGCTGGTCACCGGCAGGCGATGGGTGAGATCGCCCTCGCCCTGCGCCATGTCGTCCAGACGGGCTTTTATCAGCAGCAGCGGCCGCAGTACGGCGTTGCTCATGAACACGGCAAGAATCGCCATCAGTACCAGCAGCGCCGCGGCCGAGCCGAGCATGATGGTCACCAGCACGTCGATGCGCTGCTGGAACTCGGCGCGCGCCTCTTCGACGTCGCGCTCGACGCCGTCGAGGTTGAGCGAGGTGCCGAATGCCAGCTTCCACTTCGGCAGGTACTCGGCATAGCCGACCTTGGGCACCAGGGTGCTGCTGGCGGCCAGCCCGAAGCTGTAATCGACGTAATGGCTGCCGTTCTGCGCCGCCGCTACCAGCTCACGGATGGCATAGACGCCATTCGGGTCGCGGAAGTCGTAGAAGCTCTGGCCGATCTTGTCGCGGGTGTTGCCCTGCAGAACGCGCACGGACTTGTCGTCGTAGCCCCAGAAATAGCCGTCCTTGCCGTACGACAGGCGCTCGAGGATCGCCACCGCCTGGTCGCGCGCCTGCATGTCACCGTCGGCCGAGGCGTCGTAGATCGGCGCCAGCGCATTGCGCGCGAGCTGCACGTAGTTCTGCAGTTCGGCACGGCGGTCACTGATCAGGCTCTGTCGGGTGTGCTCCTCCTGCTGCTCGGCGAGGTTGCGCAGCTCGTACACGGCGATGCCGCTGAGCATGATCGTCAGGAGCAGGATCGGCCCGAGGGCCAGTAGCAGGAGTTTCGCGCGAAGTCGAAGATTCGAAAGCATGGCATCCATCTCTAAAGTACTAGCGACCACCGACCAAAAGGTGACGGCACTTAGGTATTGCAAGAGCTTGTCGGCTTAATCCTCGGGTTACTTTACCCCTGCGACGAAAAAAACCTTTCAGCGTGAAGGGTCTCTCAGAAAACGCACGTCAGCGCTCGTTGGGCGTGCCTCGCACGGTGCTTCCAGCGTCGCTGGCGATCACCACCTCCGCCGCCCCAAAAAAAAGCCCCGCGCAGCGTGCAGCTGGCGGGGCTTCTTATCGTGCGGCTCGATCAGCTCGCTTCGGCGAGCTTCTTCAATTCCTGATCACGCAACTCCCGACGCAGGATCTTGCCGACGTTGGTGGTCGGCAGGCTGTCGCGGAACTCGACGTAGCGCGGGCGCTTGTAGCCGGTCAGGTTATCGTGCATGTGCTGCATGACCTGCTCGCGAGTCAGGCTCTCGCCCGGCTTGACCACCACGAACAGCTTGATCGCTTCGCCGGATTTCTCGTCCGGTACGCCGATGGCGGCACACTGCAGGACGCCCGGCAGCGTTGCCAGCACGTCTTCCAGCTCGTTCGGGTAGACGTTGAAGCCGGAGACCAGAATCATGTCCTTCTTGCGGTCGACGATGCGGATGTAGCCGTCAGCCTGGATCACGCCGATATCGCCGGTCTTGAAGAAGCCTTCGGCATCCATCACCTCGGCGGTGGCTTCCGGCCGTTGCCAGTAGCCCTTCATCACCTGCGGCCCCTTGATGCACAGCTCGCCGATCTCGCCCTGCGGCAGCTCCTGGCCGTCATCGTTGATGACCTTGAAACGTGTCGAAGGCACCGGGATGCCGATGGTGCCGAGCTGGATATGCGTGATCGGGTTGACCGAGGCCACCGGGCTGGTTTCGGTCAGGCCGTAGCCTTCGCAGATCGCGCAGCCAGTGACCTGCTTCCAGCGTTCTGCCGTGGCCAGCTGCAGCGCCATGCCGCCCGACAGCGTGACCTTGAGCGCGGAGAAGTCCAGCTTGCGGAAGTCCTCGCTGTTGCACAGCGCGACGAACAGCGTGTTGAGACCGACGAAGCCGCTGAAGCGATAGCGGGCCAGGTCCTTCATCATCGCCGGCAGGTCGCGCGGGTTGCTGATGAGGATGTTGTGGTTGCCGCTGAGCATCATCGTCATGCAATGAAAGGTGAACGCATAGATGTGATAGAGCGGCAGCGGCGCGATCAGCACTTCACGACCTTCCTCGAGGTTCGAGCCCATCAGCGCCTTGCACTGCAGCATGTTGGCGACGATGTTGCGGTGCGTCAGCATCGCGCCCTTGGCGACGCCGGTGGTGCCGCCGGTGTACTGCAGCACGGCGACATCCTGGCCGTTCGGACTGGCGTCACGCACCGTCCGGCCGCGGCCCTGGGCCAGAGCATCGTTCAGACGCACCGCCGAAGGCAGACGGTAGGCCGGTACCATTTTCTTGACGTGCTTGACCACGGTGTTGACCAGCAGACGCTTGAGCGGCGCGAGCATGTCGCCCACCTCGGTGATCACCACATGCTTGATCCCAGTCTTGGGCAGCACCGCCTCGGCCAGGTGTGCCATGTTGGCCAGGCACACCAGCGCCTTGGCGCCAGCATCGTTGAACTGGTGTTCCATCTCCCGCGCGGTGTACAGCGGGTTGGTGTTGACTACGATCAGCCCGGCACGCATGGCGCCGAACACCACGATCGGGTACTGGAGCAGATTGGGCAGCTGCACGGCGATGCGATCGCCTGGTTGCAGATCGGTGTGATGTTGAAGATAGGCGGCGAAATCGCCGGAGAGTCGATAGAGGTCGCCGTAGGTCAGCGTCTTGCCGAGACTGCTGAAAGCCGGCTTGTCCGCGAAGCGCTCGCAGGACAGTTTCAGCACTGTCTGGATATTCTGGTACTCATCGGGATTGATCTCGCTGGCAACCCCAACAGGATATTTATCCTTCCAGAAGTTTTCGGTCATGACCCTACTCCTAAGCGACAGCCTTCTTCACTGCACACAATGGCAGCTGTTTTGTTGTGTTTTGTAAACTTTTGTGCCGTGGATAGCGGCAAGAAGTCGGCCGAGGTTAGCAGCTTTGAAACTGAGCGAATAGAGCCATTTATGTACAACCAAGGCACAAAGTGACCGAATATAACGATTCGGTCACTCGCCAGATAGGCCGCGCCAAAGCGCCTGACAGGCGGTTTCAGGCGATGTCGCGCAACTCGCGACGCAGGATCTTGCCCACCGGGGTCATCGGCAGCGAGTCGCGCAGGACGTAGTGGCGCGGCAGCTTGTAGCCGGTGAAATTCTCCCGGCAGTAGCGCTGCAGCTCCTCGACGGTCAGCCCTGGCTCGCGCGGCACGATGAACAGCTTGACCGCCTCGCCGGATTTCTCGTCGGGCACGCCGATAGCGGCGCAGCTGGCGACCTTGGGGTGCGCCATCACCACTTCCTCGATCTCGTTGGGATAGACGTTGAAGCCCGAGACGATGATCAGGTCCTTCTTGCGGTCGACGATCCGCACGAAGCCGTCCTCGTCGATGACGGCGATATCGCCGGTGCGCAGCCAGCCCGCCTCGTCGAGCACCTCGGCGGTCGCCTCCGGGCGCTGCCAGTAACCCTGCATCACCTGCGGTCCCTTCACACACAGCTCGCCACGCGCACCGAGTGGCAGCTCACGGCCGTCGTCGTCGATCACCTTGAGCACGGTGCCCGGTACCGGCAGCCCTACCGTTCCCAGCCGCGAACGCTCGCCGTGCGGGTTGGCGCAGACTACCGGCGAGGTTTCCGTGAGGCCGTAGCCTTCGACCACGGTGCAGCCGGTCAGCTGTTGCCAGCGCTCGGCCACCGCCGAAACCAGTGCCGTGCCGCCGGAATTGGTGCCCTTGAGTGCGGAAAAGTCGATCCGGCGAAAGTCCGGATGGGACATCAGCGCGACAAACAACGTATTCAGGCCGAGGAAACCGGAGAAACGCCAGCGCTGCAGCTCTTTGACGAAGCCGTTGATGTCGCGCGGGTTGGTGATCAGTACGTTGTGGTTGCCAGTCACCATCATGCACATGCAATTCACGGTGAAGGCGTAGATGTGATAGAGCGGCAACGGCGCGATCATCACCTCCTGCCCCTCGCGAATGACCGGGTGGCCCTTGTCATCCAATTGCTGCATGTTGGCCCGTACCTGCTGCATGTTCGCCACCAGATTGCCGTGACTGAGCATCGCCCCCTTGGCCACGCCGGTCGTGCCGCCGGTGTACTGCAACACCGCAAGGTGCGTCTGGCTCAGCGGCACTGGCCGCAGGCTGTGGCGTGCGCCCTCGCGCAGTACCGTCTTGAACGAGACCGCCTGTGGCAGGCTGTAGGCCGGCACCATCTTCTTCACATGCCGGACCGCGGCGTTGACCAGCGCGCCCTTCAGGCCGGGCAGCAGGTCACCGATCTTCGCCTCGATCAGGTAGTCGATGCGGGTGTCGGCCAGCACGTCCTGCACCTGCCGGCCGAAGGTATTCAGATACACCAGCGCACGCACGCCGGAATCCTGGAACTGATGGCGCATCTCCCGCACGGTGTACAGCGGATTGGTGTTAACCACCACCAGCCCGGCACGCAGCGCGCCGAACACAGCGATCGGATACTGCAGCAGGTTGGGCATCTGCACGGCGATGCGCTCGCCCGGCTGCAGGTCGGTGTGGTTCTGCAGCCAGGCCGCAAAAGCCGCGGAGTGGCGTTCGAGATCGCTGTAGGTCAGGGTGACGCCCATGTTGGTGAAGGCCGGACGATCCGCGTGCGCCTTGCAGGCACGCTCGAACACCTCGACCACGGAGCGGTAGGCGGACATATCGATATCGTTCGGCACGCCGGCGGGACGTTTGTCATTCCAGAATTCAGGTTGCATTGTTATTAGCCTCTTGACCTGAGAGTGTCTGGCCCGTGCGGGTATCCGGGCTGAGCCGAACTTAGCAGCTCATCACCAAGGTGCAAGCGCGCACCAGCCCCCATCACCGCTGTGAATCTTCCATCTCCGACCAAGCGCCCCGGACGTCGGGACAAGCTTCGCGTCAACCACTAGAATGCAGCGCACCTTTTTCAGCCCGACCGGTGCGCGCGCTCTTCCGAGCAGGCACGCCGCTTCCCCCTCTCTGCGACCAAGGACAGATACCGAGCATGAATACCATCAGCAGCACGCCCTACTCCGCGCTGGAAGTAGGTCAGACCGCGAGCTTCGAGAAAACCGTCGGCGAACGCGACATCCAGCTGTTTGCGGCCATGTCCGGCGATCGCAATCCGGTGCATCTGGACGCCGAGTTCGCCGCTGGCACGCTGTTTCGCGAGCGCATCGCGCACGGCATGTTCAGCGGTGCGCTGATAAGCGCTGCCGTGGCCTGCACCATGCCGGGGCCGGGCACGATCTATCTCGGCCAGACCATGAAGTTCACCCGCCCGGTGAAGATCGGCGACACCCTCACCGTGCGCCTGGAAATTCTGGAAAAGCTGCCGAAGAACCGCGTGCGCATCGCCACGCAGGTGTTCAACCAGAACGACGAGCAAGTCGTCGATGGCGAGGCCGAAGTGCTGGCTCCACGCAAGCACGAAACCGTGGAGCTGAAGGAGCTGCCGCCGATCAGCATTGGCTGACCCCCTCCCTGCCGCTCCGTGCCGTTGCGCGGGCGGCTGCCTGACCGAGGCCTCCCCAACCTCGGCCGTCGCATAAATCAAGAGCAAAAAAAAGGCGACCTAGGGTCGCCCAAATGCCTTGCGTGCTCTTTATATCGAGCGGGATCAGCTGCGCTTTTTCTTTTGCGCGTCCCGCCAGATGAAATATGCGAATCCACCGAGGAAGGCGACCATCAGGCCGACCGTGACCACCCCTGCGAGCACCACATTATCGACGAACATGAGACCTTCCCTCCGAAGCTGTTTTGCTGTCCGATGGGCGCACGTTAATGCGCTCTTCGGCGCACAAAATTGATCGATGTCAATAGCCGCAGATGGCCGACGAAAAGCGTGCCCGGCGACTGATCTGGATCAAGAAAGGAGGGGTATTTCGAGACGAAATCGGCGCGTTGGCCGGGTATCGCGGCGTGAATGCGGGGCTAACGGGAGAGGATCGGAGCGCCCAGCCGGCCGTCGCAGCCGTGCTCGCCAGACGCTCGTGCATCGGCGAAATCAGCGTTTCTTCGGCTTCTTCTTGCTGCGACTCTTCTTGTCCTGCCCCAGCGGCAGCACCTGCTCGAAGGCTTTGCGCATCTGCGCGAGGCGCTTGTCGTTCTGCTCATGAATGCGCTTGTCGCGCTCAGCGCTGAAATCGATCAGCTTGTCGTCGTCACTGCTCATGCTCGGGTCCGTGGATGGATCAGGCGAAAGGTCAGGTTAAGCCGCGGCGTCCGGACCTTGCGGGTGCGGGCGATCTGGTGCTGCCAATGATGCTGGGTCGCCCCGCCCATGACCAGTAGCGAGCCATGTTCGAGGGCGATGGAATGCTCGATACGCTGACTGCCCTTGCGCCGCAGATCGAAGCGTCGGGTCGCGCCCAGGCTCAATGACGCCAGCAGCGGCTCGTCGCCCAGCTCCGGTTCGTCATCGCTGTGCCAGCCCATCGCGTCCTGGCCATCGCGATAGTAATTGAGCAACACGCCGTTGAATGGTTGTCCGAGCTCGTCCTGCAAGCGCTCGCGTATCGCCGCGAGCAAGCGCGTCCAGGGAAGCGGCTCGTGCTGCAGGCCGGAATAGCGATAGCTCGCCTGCGCATCACCGTACCAGGCCACTTGCCGCGGGATCGCCACACGGCGGCCGTAAAGGCTGATCTGCGGCTGTTGCCACGGGGTTTGCTCGATCAGCTCGGCCAGCCAGGCATCCGCCAGCGGCGCCGCGAGCCACTGCGGCAGATAGCGCAGATCGGTATCGGGCAAGGACAGCGGGTCGGTCATGCACGATCACCCGACCACCGCCACGGCACGTGGCGCGGCTCAGACTTCGACATCCACCCACCGGCCCTGGCGCGGGCGCTCGTCTGCATCATCGCGGGCGTCGCCCTCGTTCGGGACGTCAGGAGCCTGCTCGCCCGGCGTCGATCCGCGCCGCTGCCGTCGACGCTGCTCATCGCGCAGCATCTGCTCGGTTTCCTGCGGGTGGCGGCGGTCCAGGGCGATGGCACTCTCCCCGGCGGCCGGTTCCACCGGCGCAACGGGCTGGATATCCGGCCGCGGTTTGACCGCGTCCTGCTGCGCACTGACCGGAAAGACGCCTGAGGGAATGGGTGGCAGCATGCGTGAGCCCTGTTGCGCATCGAGGTGGATCGTTGTTTGTCACTGTAGCAGGGCCGCTACACTTCCTGTGCTCGAAGGCCGTCGGTCGTCGTCGCTCTCGACGCGGCGTTCCGTTACCATAACCGGCTTTTTTCACAGCGGAGGCAGCATGGCGCAGCAGTATCTACCGGGGCAACGCTGGATCAGCGACAGCGAAGCCGAGCTCGGGCTGGGAACCATCCTGACCCACGACGGGCGAATGCTCACCGTGCTCTATCCCGCCACCGGCGAAACCCGCCAGTACGCCACGCGCAGCGCACCGCTGACGCGCGTGCGCTTCGCCCCGGGCGACGAGATTACCCATTTCGAAGGCTGGAAGATGACCGTGCGTGAGGTCGACGACGTCGACGGCCTGCTGGTCTATCACGGCTTCACCGCACAGAACGAAGCCCGCACCCTGCCGGAAACCCAGCTGTCGAATTTCATCCAGTTCCGCCTGGCCAGCGACCGCCTGTTCGCCGGCCAGATCGATCCGCTGGCCTGGTTCAGCCTGCGCTATCACACTCTGCAGCATCAAAGCACCCAGCTGCAGTCGTCGCTGTGGGGCCTGGGCGGCGTGCGTGCGCAACCCATCGCGCACCAGCTGCACATCGCCAAGGAAGTCGCCGACCGCATTGCCCCGCGCGTGCTGTTGGCGGATGAAGTGGGCCTGGGCAAGACCATCGAGGCCGGCCTGATCATCCATCGCCAGCTGCTCTCCGGTCGCGCCAGCCGCGTGCTGATCCTGGTGCCGGAGAACCTTCAGCACCAGTGGCTGGTGGAGATGCGCCGGCGCTTCAACCTGGAGGTCGCGCTGTTCGACGACGAGCGCTTCATCGAGAGCGACGCCAGCAACCCGTTCGAGGACGCCCAGCTCGCGCTGGTCTCGCTGGAATGGCTGAAGGACGACGAACGCGCCCAGGATGCCGCCTTCGCCGCCGGCTGGGACCTGCTGGTGGTCGACGAGGCGCATCACCTGGTCTGGCATCCGGACGGTGCCAGCGCCGAGTACCAGCTGGTCGAACAGCTGGCCGAGGTGATCCCCGGCGTGCTGCTGCTCACCGCGACCCCCGAACAGCTCGGTCAGGACAGCCACTTCGCGCGCCTGCGCCTGCTCGACCCCAACCGTTTCCATGACTTGGAGGCCTTCCGCGCCGAAAGCAGCAGCTACCAGCCGGTCGCCCAGGCCGTACAGGAACTGCTCGATGACGGTCGCCTGTCGCAGGAAGCTCACGAGACCATTCACACCTTCCTCGGCGCCGAAGGTGAGGCTCTGCTCGCCGCCGCCACCGATGGCGACATCGAGGCCAGCAGCCGGCTGATCCGCGAGCTGCTCGACCGTCACGGCACCGGCCGCCTGCTGTTCCGCAATACCCGCGCCGCCGTGCAGGGCTTCCCGGAGCGCCAGCTGCACCCCTACCCGCTGCCCTGCCCGGCCGAATATATGGAACTGCCGCTGGGTGAACATGCCGAGCTGTACCCGGAGGTGGCCTTCCAGAGCCAGCAGGACGATGGCGAGGCCGGCACGCGCTGGTGGCAGTTCGACCCGCGCGTCGAATGGCTGATCGACACCCTGAAGATGCTGAAGAAGTACAAGGTGCTGGTGATCTGCGCCCACGCCGAAACCGCGCTGGACCTGGAAGACGCGCTGCGCGTGCGCTCCGGCATTCCCGCCACGGTGTTCCACGAGGGCATGAGCATCCTCGAACGCGACCGCGCCGCGGCCTACTTCGCCGACGAGGAGTTCGGCGCGCAGGTGCTGATCTGCTCCGAGATCGGCTCGGAGGGTCGCAACTTCCAGTTCGCCCATCATCTGGTGCTGTTCGACCTGCCGGCGCACCCGGATCTGCTCGAACAGCGCATCGGCCGTCTCGACCGTATCGGCCAGCAGCACGTCATCCAGTTGCACGTTCCCTATCTGGAAACCAGCCCGCAGCAGCGCCTGTTCCAGTGGTATCACGAGGCGCTGAACGCCTTCCTGGCCACCTGCCCGACCGGCAACGCCCTGCAGCACCAGTTCGGCCCGCGCCTGCTGACACAGCTGGAAGAAGGCGACGACGAGGCGTTCCAGCGCCTGATCGACGAGGCCCGCGCCGAGCGCGAGCGCCTCGAAGCCGAACTGCACACCGGTCGTGACCGCCTGCTGGAACTCAACTCCGGCGGCGGCGAACAGGGCAAGGCGCTGGTCGAAGCCATCGAGGAACAGGACGACCAGTTCGCCCTGCCGATCTACATGGAGCAGCTGTTCGACGCCTTCGGCATCGACAGCGAAGACCACTCCGAGAACGCCCTGGTGCTGCGCCCCAGCGAGAAGATGCTGGATGCCAGCTTCCCGCTCGGCGACGACGAGGCGGTCACCATCACCTACGACCGCGAGCAGGCCCTGGCCCGCGAGGACATGCAGTTCCTGACCTGGGAACATCCCATGGTGCAGGGCGGCATGGATCTGGTGCTGTCCGGTTCGATGGGCAACACCGCGGTGGCGCTGATCAAGAACAAGGCGCTCAAGCCCGGCACCGTCCTGCTCGAACTGCTGTTCGTCAGCGAAGTGGTGGCGCCGCGCGCGCTGCAGCTGAGCCGCTTCCTGCCGCCGCTGGCGCTGCGCTGCCTGCTCGACGGTAACGGCAACGATCTGGCGACCAAGGTGGCGTTCGATACGCTCAACGATCAGCTGGAAAGCGTGCCGCGCAACAGCGCCAACAAGTTCGTCCAGGCCCAGCGCGACGTGCTCGCCACGCAGATCGCTGCCGCCGAAGCCAAGGTCGCGCCGCGCCACACCGAACGCGTCGCCGAGGCGCAGCGCAAGCTCAAGGCCGGACTGGACGAAGAGCTTGCCCGCCTGGTCGCGTTGCAGGCGGTCAACCCGAGCGTGCGCGACAGCGAGATCGAAGCGCTGCGCCAGCAGCGCGAAGAAGGCCTGGCCGCGCTGGAGAAAGCCGCGCTGCGCCTGGAGGCGATCCGGGTCCTGGTGGCCGGCTGAGCTGAGGGCGGCGGGTTAGCCTGCCGCCCGCCGAAGGCTCCGGGCGTTCAGCCCTGCTCGCTGCGCGCGATGCGCCAGTAGGCATCGAAGCGCGTCACCAGCGCTTTCGGCTTCTCGGCAAACAGGCGATGCCCCAGGCGCCGCGCCAGTTGCTGCAGCTGCGCACGCCGACGCTCGATGCAACGCCGCAGTTGCTCGTGGGTTTGCGCCTCGCCGAACAGCTCGGGTTCGTGCTGCATCAGCTGCTGCATCACCGCCAGATCGTGATCGTCGCCCAGCGCGTCGGCGACCCGCTTGAGCTGTTCGCACCGCCGCTCCATCGCCTCCGGCCAGCACGGCGACAGCAACTGGCAGTGATACCAGTGATCCTTCACGCGCTTGCGCCACTCGTGCAGCAGTTCGTCGCTGCCGGCTTTCTCGGCACGCGCCAGGTCTCGCACGGCATCGGCATAGGTCCGCTTCAGCCCGTCGGCCAGCAGGGCGAAGCCCTTGCCCGCGAGTTGCCATTGTCTGGCGTCCGCGGTCAGCGCGCGCAGCTCGCCCAGCACCTGCGCGACCTCCTCGTCGACGCCGGCGTGTACCTCGCCATCCGGTGCGGCACGCTGCTGCAACCGCACACGCACCTGGCGCAGCGCCTCGCTGCCGAACAGCCGCCGGTTGCGCCGGGCCAGCGCGTCCCAGCTTTCCAGCATGGCCGTGGCATCGCGTGATTCGGCCAGCCGCCGGCCCATGTCGCGCAGGCGCCGGTTGTCGGTCCCGAAACGCCGGCCCAGCGGCTCGCGCACCAGTCGCAACAATGCGCGCAGCTCCTTGAAGCGCTTGCGTGCCTGGTGAATGCCCTCGGCGCGCTCCGCCGGTGCGGCGCCGAGCGCCTGGATCGCCTTGTCGATGCGATCCAGCGCGGCCTTGCGCACCTCCTTGGCGGCATTGCGTGACGGGCGTATCCGGTAGGCCATGACGATCCCCCTGTGCGGCAGCCATCCGACCGAGCGGACGCCGCTCGGACTCGGATCAACCGTAGCGCTTGCGCGCCTCGATGGCCAGGCCGCTGCCGATGCTGCCGAAGCGGTTGCCCTGCGCGTGGCGCGCACCCGGCAGCAACTCGGCGACACACTGCCGCAGCGCCGGCACGGCACTCGAACCACCGGTGAAGAACACCGTGTCGACCGCGTCATGGCGCACACCGGCGTCCGCCAGCAAGCGCTCCAGCCCGCCAGCGACGCGTTCGAGCAGCGGCGCGATGGCGCGCTCGAAGCCGTCGCGGGTCAGCTCTGCACGCAGCGCCGGTTCGATGCGCTGAAAATCGATGGCATGGGATGTCTGCTCGGTCAGCGCGATCTTGCCATGCTCCACCTGCATCGCCAGCCAGTGCCCGGCACGCTGCTCGATCAGGCGGAACAGCCGGTCGATGCCGGTGGGGTCGACGATGTCGTAGCGCATGCTTTGCAGCGCCCGTTGCGAGGCCGGCGCATAGACCGCGTTAATGGTGTGCCAGGTGGCCAGGTTGAGGTGGGTGCTGGTGGGCATCGGCGCGTCGCTCTTCATCCTGCTGCCATAGCCGAACAGCGGCATCACCCCGTGCAGGCTGAGCTGCTTGTCGAAATCGGTACCGCCGATATGCACGCCCCCGGTGGCGAGGATATCCGCCTGGCGGTCATCGACCGCGCGCCGTTCGGGCGACAGCCGCACCAGCGAGAAGTCCGAGGTGCCGCCGCCGATGTCAACGATCAGCACGCGCTCCTCGCGCTCGATGCGCGACTCGTAATCGAACGCCGCGGCGATCGGCTCGTACTGGAACGAGACGTCGCGAAAGCCGATCTTGTGCGCTGCCGCCGCGAGCATCTGCGCCGCTTCGCGATCGGCCTGCGGATCGTCATCGACGAAGAACACCGGGCGCCCCAGTACCACTTCCTCGAACGGCCGCCCGGCCACCGCTTCGGCACGCTGCTTGAGGGTGCCGAGAAACAACCCGAGGATGTCCTTGAACGGCATGGCGCTGCCGAGCACGGTGGTCTCGCTCTTCAGCAGCTTGGAACCCAGCAGGCTCTTGAGCGAGCGCATCAGCCGGCCTTCGTAGCCTTCGAGGTATTCGTTCAGCGCCTGGCGGCCGTAGACCGGCCGGCGCTCCTCGGTGTTGAAGAACACCACCGAAGGCAGCGTCGGCTGCTCGCCTTCCAGCGCGATCAGGGAATCGACATCCGGCCGCCACCAGCCGACCGTGGAATTGGAGGTGCCGAAGTCGATGCCACAGGCGCGGGCGGGCGAAGCATTCTGCATGGTGCGTACCGGACTGCCAAAAAACGGCCGCGCAGTGTACTGGAGGCAGCGCGCCGATGCAGTCCGGCTGTCGTATCCGTACGCCCGTGCTAAGCCGGCACCGCCTCGCCTGCCGCGCCATCCTCGGCCATGCCCGCCGTCATCCGCCGCGCGTCCGCGCAGAACGTCCGCGACGCCTGGAACAGGAACAGCATGGTCAGCAGCAGCGACGCAGGGATCAGGTACATCGCCCCGTGCAGCCCCTCGGCGCGGAACGTCTCGCTCATTTGCGCTGCACCCGCCGCCAGCATCGCCGCTTCGGCGAAATGATCCGAGAGCAGGCCCACCACCACCGTGCCCATGCCGCCACCGAGCAGATACAGCCCGGCGAAGAACAGCGCCATCGCCGTCGCCCGCAGTCGCGGTTCGACCACATCCTGGATGGCGGTGTAGACGCAGGTATAGAAGTTGTAGGAAAACAGCCAGCCGACGCTGAACACCGCGACGAACACGCCGACCTCGATGCGCCCGGCCAGCAGCGCGTAGCCGGTGGCGAGCGTGGCGACCAGCATGCTCAGCGCCGCGAAGATCAGCCGGCCGCGGGCGAAACGCTGGTGGATGCGGTCGGCGATCCAGCCGCCGAGGGTCAGACCGATCAAGCCGGTGAACCCGACGATCACCCCGGTGGCGACCGACGCCTCCACCAGCGGTACGGCGTGATAACGCATCAGCAGCGGCACCATGAAGGCGTTGCAGGCATAGGTGGCGAAGTTGAAGGCCAGCCCGGCCAGCACCAGCCACCAGAACGTGCGAATCGCCAGCACCTTGCGCATCGGCTGCTGCACCGGCGCCTGCGAGACTTGCACCGCCTCGGCGGCGCCGCGCTGCGGCTCGCGGATCAGGAAGATGAACAGCGCCAGCACCAGCCCCGGCACCGCGGCGATGAAGAACGGCGCGCGCCAGCTGTCGAACGCCTCGACCATCGAGCCGATGGTGAAGAACGCCAGGAGCAGCCCCAGCGGCAGGCCGAGCATGAAAATCCCCATCGCCCGCGCACGCTTGTGCGCCGGAAACAGGTCGCCGATCAGTGAGTTGGCGGCGGGCGCATAGCTGGCTTCGCCGATGCCGATGCCCATGCGCACCAGCAGAAAGCTCCAGAAGTTCCAGGCCAGACCATTCACCGCCGTCAGCCCGCTCCAGACGGTCAGCCCCCAGCCCATGATCTTGCGCCGCGAACCGAGGTCGGCCATGCGCCCCAGCGGCAGACCGGCGATGGCGTAGACGATGGTGAAGGCGGTGCCGATCAGGCCGAGCTGGAAGTCGTTGAGGCTCCATTCCAGGCGGATCGGCTCGGCGATGATCGCGGGAATGGTGCGATCGAAGAAATTGAACAGGTTCGCCAGGAACAGCAGGAACAGCACGCGCCAGGCGTTTGAAGCTTGGGTGGAAGGCTGCATGACGTCGGTCTCGATTGTTCTTGTTGTAACCGGCCAGACCAGCCGGGACTCGAGCCTGACTCTAGAACCTGCCTCCCCCGTCGTCTGCAAACATCACCTGCGCTTATGCCGCGCGATGGCTCAGCGCGCCTGCCATTCGGCCAGCCAGGTCAGGCTCGCCGCGGTGCCCGCCTCGCCCGGCTTGTACTCGGCACCGAGCCAGCCCGTGTAACCGCTCGCCTGCAGGGCCTGCAGCGCGGCGCTGAAGTCGACTCCGCCACTGCCCGGCGCGCCGCGCCCGGGACAGTCGGCGAACTGCACGTGGCCAATGCGCCCGCGCAGCTGCTCGACGCATCCGGCGAGGTCCAACCCCTGCCGCGCCATGTGATAGAAGTCCAGCTGCGCCTGGCAGTTGGGATGATTGACGCGCTCCAGCAAGACGGCGAGATCAGCGGCGCTGTTGATCAGGAAGCCCGGCATGTCCAGCGGATTGATCGCCTCGCACAGCACGCGGATGCCGAGCATGTCGAAGGCTTCGGCGGCCATCCACAGATTGTGCTCGAGCGTCTCCAGCGCTTCCTCGCGCGCCACGCCGTCGGCCAGCCGCCCCGGCAGCACGTTGACGCAAGCCGGGCGGACCATCAGCGCGTAGGTCAGCGCCTCCTGCAACGCCGCCTCGAACTCGGCCTGACGCTCCGGCACCGCCGCCAGACCGGCGCCGCCCTGCATCAGATCGCCGGCCGGCAGATTGATCAGCACCAGCGGCAGGCCGGCACGGTCGAGCAGCCCCTTGAGCAGCACGGCCGGCAGCTCATAGGGGAACTGGATTTCCACGCCGTCGAAACCGGCGACACGCGCGGCCAGCACCCGCTCGGCCAGTGGCAGTTCGCCGAACAGCAGCGACAGGTTGGCGGCGATTTTCATGACTCGTCCTCACGGTACAGCTGCACCAGCGTCGCCGGGTCGCGCTGCAGGTTGCCCTGGCTGCCGTGCAGACGCATCAGCTGCGCGGCCAGGCCGCTCATCGGCGTCGCCGAGCCCTGCTCGCGGGACAGTTTCACCGCGGTATCCAGGTCCTTGAGCAGCGTGCGCACGTGCCATTTCACCGGTTCGAACTCGCTCGCCGCCATCTGCGGCGCGAGGATCTGCAGCGGCCGCGAGTCGGCGAAACCACCGGCCAGCGCCGGCGCCAGCAGGCTGGCATCGACCCCGGCACGCTCGGCCAGCGCCACCACCTCGGCGATCACCAGCGCATTGCAGGCGACGATCATCTGATTGCAGACCTTGCTGACCTGACCCGCACCGACCTCACCCATGTGCGTCAGCCGCTGACCGAGATGCATCAGTACTGGCCGCACGCGCTCGACATCCTCGACCCGGCCGCCGGCCATGATCGCCAGCGTGCCGTTCTCCGCCCCCGCGGTGCCGCCGGAGACCGGGGCATCGACCCAGCGCATGCCGCTGCGAAATTCCAGCTCGGCGGCCATGTCGCGCGTCGCGCCGGGTTCCAGGCTGGAATGATCGACCAGCAGCTTGCCCGGCTTGCCGCCTTCGGCGAGCCCGCCCTTGCCGAACACCACCTCGCGCACGGCGGCGGTATCGGCCAGGCACAGCAGCACGATATCGGCAGCGCAGAGTTCGGCCGGCGTCGCCACCGCCGTGGCGCCGAGCGCAACCAGCGGCGCGCATTTGTCGGGCGAGCGGTTCCAGACCAGCAGACGGTAACCGGCCGCCAGCAGGCGGCGACACATCGGCAGGCCCATCAGGCCGATACCGGCAAACGCAAGGGTGGGCAATGTGGACACAGGACAGCTCCTCGGAGAACGGCGAAGGTGCCGATTCTAGGCGCGAAAACCGATCATGGCTAAGCGCGACCGTCCGCACCTATAATCGCCGCGCTTTTTCCGCCATTGAACCGGAGAACCCTCAATGCTCAAGCGCTCCCTGGCAGCCGTCGCCGGCCTTGCCCTGTCCCTGTCCGTCACCGCCATCCACGCCGCCGAAACCCTGCGGGTCTCTGCGATCCCCGACGAAGCCCCGACCGAACTGATCCGCAAGTTCAAGCCACTGGGCGAGTACCTGGAGAAGGAACTCGGCATGCCGGTGAAATTCACCCCGGTATCCGACTACGCCGCCGTGGTCGAGGCCCTGGCCTCCGACCGTCTGGACATGGCCTGGCTGGGCGGCTTCACCTTCGTGCAGACGCGCCTGAAGACCGGCAATGCCATACCGCTGGTGCAGCGCGAGCAGGACGAGCAGTTCACCAGCAAGTTCATCACCGCCGATCCCGCGGTCAAATCGTTGCAGGATCTCAAGGGCAAAACCTTCGCCTTCGGCTCGGTGTCCTCGACCTCGGGCAGCCTGATGCCGCGCTATTTCATGCTCAAGGACGGCATCGAGCCGGAGCAGTTCTTCTCCCGCATCGCCTATTCCGGTGCGCATGACGCCACCGCCGCCTGGGTCGAAGCCGGCAAGGCCGACGCCGGCGTGCTCAACGCCTCGGTATGGGACAAGCTGGTCGCCGCCGGCAAGGTGAACACCGACAAGGTGCGCGTCTTCGCCACCACGCCGACCTACTACGACTACAACTGGACCGTGCGCGGCACCCTCGAGCCGGCCCTGGCCGAGAAGATCAAGGCAGCCTTCCTCGCGCTCGACCCGGCCAACCCGGAACACAAGGCGATCCTCGACCTGCAGGCGGCCAGCCGCTTCATCGCGACCAAGCCGGAAAACTACGAAGGCATCGAGCAAGCCGCGCGCGCTGCCGGCCTGCTGAAGTGATCGTCAGCCTGAGCGGCGTGGGCCATACCCACGCCGACGGTCAGGCTGCGCTGTGCGACATCGGATTGCGGGTCGCCCAGGGCGAACGGGTGGCCATCATCGGACCGTCCGGCGCCGGCAAGACCACCCTGCTGCGCCTGCTGGCGACCGCGCTGAAACCGCAGTGCGGCGAGCTGGAACTGCTCGGCCAGCGCCCGTGGGCGCTATCCGTCGCGCAACGCCAGCGGCTGCGCGCGCGCATCGGGCTGATTCACCAGGCGCCGCCGCTGCCGCCGCGGCAGCGGGTAGTCACTGCAGTGCTCGCGGGACGCCTCGGCCAATGGTCGCTCGGCCGCAGCCTGCTCAGCCTGATCTACCCGCTGGACGCTGCCGGCGCTGCAGCCGAGCTGGGCCGGCTGGATCTGGCCGACAAGCTCTACATGCGCTGCGACCAGCTCTCCGGCGGCCAGCTGCAGCGCGTCGGCATCGCCCGTGTGCTCTATCAGGCGCCGGCGCTGGTCCTCGCCGACGAGCCGGTTTCGGCGATGGACCCGGTGCTCGCCAGCCACACCCTCGACGTACTCAACCGCGAGGCGCAGCAACGCAACGCCACGCTGCTGGCCAGCCTGCACGCCGTCGAGCTGGCGTTGCAGCATTTTCCACGGATCGTCGGCGTGCGCGCCGGGCGCATCCTGTTCGACAAACCAGCCGCCGCGGTCACGGCCGAAGAGCTGGCGGCGTTGTATGCCAACGAGCAGCTGGCCCATTCGCCCATTCCGGCCACGGCCTTCGCGCCGCCCCTGCATATCCCGCGATGCTGAACCCCACTGTCACCCGCGACCCGGCGGCGCCGGCGCGCCTGCTGCTCACACTGCTGGCGCTGACGCTGCTGTGGCCGGGGCTTTCGCTCAGCGAGCTGGACCTCGGCGTGCTGTTCGATGGCAGCAATGCGCAGACCATGGGCGTATTCCTCACCGGTTTCTGGCCGCCGGCGCACGACCAGCCATTCCTTGCACTGCTGGCGCAGGCCACGCTGGAGACCCTGGCCATCGCCACCGCCGGCATGGCGCTGGCGCTGCTGATCGCCCTGCCCGGTGCGCTGCTGGCCACGCGCGCGCTGTCGCTTTCGGCGCTCAGCCGAGGCGGCCGCCCGGCATGGTGGGCCCAGGCGCTGCGCTGGCCGGCGCGCGGCCTGCTGATCGTGCTGCGCAGCATCCCGGAAATCGTCTGGGCGCTGCTGTTCGTCCGCGCGGTCGGCCTCGGCCCGACCGCTGGCGTGCTGGCCATCGCCATCACCTACGCTGGCATGCTCGGCAAGGTCTATGCGGAAATCTTTGAGTCGGTCGATCCGCAACCGGCGCGGGCGCTGCTCGCCGCCGGCAGTTCGCGCCTGCAGGCGTTCTGCTATGGCGTGCTGCCGCAGGCGACCGGGGAGATGCTGTCGTACTCGGTCTATCGCTGGGAATGCGCGGTACGCGCCTCGGTGGTGATGGGCTTCGTCGGCGCCGGCGGGCTGGGTCAGCAGATGGACCTGTCGATGCGCATGTTCGCCGGTGGCGAGGTCGCCAGCATGCTGCTGACCTTCCTCGCCCTGGTGCTGTTGGCCGACCTGCTCAGCCGGCTGCTGCGCTGGAGGTTCGCATGAAGCTCCTGGCCCGTCTGCTGATTCCGCTGGCGCTGCTCGCGGCCGTGGTCGCCGCCTTCGCCTATCTGCACCTGGACACCGCCACGTTGTTCGGGCGCGAAGGGCTCGGGCAGATGGCCGCATATGCGGCGGGCTTTCTCGATCCCGACCTGTCACCGGCGCATCTGCGCGCCATCGGCCGGGGCGCGCTGGAAACCCTGGCGATGTCGGCCATCGGTACTTTGCTCGCCGCTTTGCTGGGCCTGCTGCTGGCGTTGCCCGCTGCCGGGCGCTTCGGCCGAGCCGCCCAGGCGGCGGCACGACTGCTGCTCAACGCGCTGCGGGCGATTCCGGAACTGGTCTGGGCGGCGCTGATGGTGCTCGCTGCCGGGCTCGGGCCGAATGCCGGCACCCTCGCCCTGGCCCTGCACACCGCCGGCGTGCTCGGCCGACTGTTCGCCGAGGCGCTGGAAAACACCCCGCCGGCACCGGCCGATGCGCTGCGGCTGAACGGCGGCGGACGCGTCGTCGCCTTCTGCTACGGCACCCTGCCCAGCCTGTGGCCGCAGCTGGTGGCCTACACGCTGTATCGCTGGGAAAACAATATCCGCATGGCGAGCGTGCTCGGCTTCGTCGGTGCCGGCGGCCTGGGGCAGATGCTGCACATGAGCCTCAGCCTGTTCCAGGAGGCCCAGGCCTCGACGGTGATCATCGCCATGCTGCTGATGGTGCTGGCGGTCGACGCCCTCAGCGGTTGGGCGCGGCAGCGCTGGGTGCGCGGATAATCGCCGCGTCACCCACAGGCGCACCGTCTCAGTGCACGGCCGGCCGCACGCCCCGCTCCTGCGCCAGCACCCAGGGCGCGACGACCACCGCCCATAGCTGCGGATCGCGCTCCAGCCAGTCCTGCGCCTGCGGCGCATCCATTCTCAGCAGCTGACCGCCTTCCAGCCAGGCCGCAACCTTGGCGCGATCGTCCTGCGCCACGGCGAGCGCTACCTCGACCAGGTCGAAATCGTTCGCGACCCGCAGGAGCGCGCCACGGGCGAAGAACGGCTGCAGTTCTTCCCAGGTAATCGGCGCCGTTTCGCCCAAAAGCTTGGCATAGAGAGTGCTTACATCGTCGGTCATGGGAGCTACCCGAGTGAGGGGGCGGCCATCATAACGCGGCGCCGTGTCGGTCAAAACGCCCAGTTCTGCCGGCTGTGCAAAGAGAGGAGACACTTCTACACTGTGCCGGTACAGTTGCCGCACCGTTCCGGGACGATCGGCCCGTAACGCCTCTGCGACATGCAGGATCCAAACAATAATGATGCAAGTGGAGCGCATATGAAGAGCAACCAGCGTCTGTCCAAACTCGTTCTCGCCCTCGTTTTGAGCGGCACCGCCAGTTACACGGTTGCGGCCGATACCATCCGGATCGCGATGGCCGGCCCGGTGACCGGATCGGTCGCGCAGTACGGGGACATGCAGTTCATTGGGGCCGAGATGGCCATCGAGCAGATCAACAAGGCCGGCGGGGTGAACGGCCAAAAACTCGAGGGCATACGCTACGACGACGCCTGCGATCCGAAGCAGGCCGTGGCAGTCGCCAACAAGATCGTCAACGACGGCGTGCAGTTCGTGGTCGGCCACCTCTGCTCCAGCTCCACTCAGCCGGCGTCCGATATCTACGAGGACGAAGGCATCCTGATGATTACCGCGGCCTCCACCAGCCCGGACATCACCTCGCGCGGCTATCAGCTGATCTTCCGCACCATCGGCCTGGACAGCCTGCAAGGTCCGACCGCCGGCAACTTCATCGCCGATCACGTCAAGCCGAAGAACGTCGCGGTCATCCACGACAAGCAGCAGTACGGCGAAGGCATCGCCACTGCCGTCAAGCAGACGCTGGAAAGCAAGAACATCAAGGTCGGCCTGTTCGAAGGCATCAACGCCGGCGACAAGGACTTCTCTTCGCTGATTGCCAAGCTCAAGCGCGAAGGCGTGGACTTCGTCTACTACGGCGGCTACCACCCGGAACTCGGTCTGCTGCTGCGCCAGGCGAAGGAAAAAGGCCTGAACGTGCGCTTCATGGGCCCGGAAGGCGTGGGTAACTCGGAAATCTCCGCCATCGCCGGCCCGGCTTCCGAAGGCATGTACGTGACCCTGCCGAAATCCTTCAACGAAGATCCGAAAAACCAGCAGCTCGTCGAAGCCTTCAAGGCCAAGAAGCAGGACCCGAGCGGTCCGTTCGTGTTCCCGGCCTACGCCGCAGTGCAGGTGATCGCCGAAGGCATCGAGAAGGCCGGCAGTACCGACACCGACAAGGTGGCCGAGGCGCTGCGCAGCAACACCTTCGACACCCCGACCGGCGCGCTGGAATTCGACGAGAAAGGCGACCTGAAGAACTTCAACTTCGTCGTCTACGAATGGCACCAGGACGGCACCAAGACCGAAGCCAAGTAATTTCCATCAGCCTCGCAAAGCCCACTTGCCGTGGGCTTTGTCTTAGCGGGCGGCCCTGCCACAAGCATCGGGCCGCCTTGCCATACCTGTAATCCGACGAGCGGCCTGAACCGCAGGCCCGCCTCGAACCGGCACCGCGCGTGATCCGCGCGTCGTCGTACCGTAGTAGCGCCGCGCGGGTGTGCGGCGTGTTCGATGTGGGCAGCGCAGCCAACCGGAATGAAATTGCAGGGACTTCGGGAGAGCAGTGATGCCTGAGCTTTACCATTACCTACAACAGCTGATCAACGGCCTCACCGTTGGCAGCACCTATGCCTTGATCGCCATCGGCTACACGATGGTGTACGGCATCATCGGCATGATCAACTTCGCTCACGGCGAGGTGTACATGATCGGCTCGTATGTTGCCTTCATCGCCATCATCGGCCTGTCCATGCTGGGTCTGGACGCCTTGCCGCTCCTCATGATCGGCGCCTTCCTCGCGAGCATGATCGTGACCAGCGCCTACGGTTACAGCATCGAACGGGTCGCCTATCGCCCGTTGCGTGGCAGTAACCGGCTGATTCCGCTGATCTCGGCGATCGGCATGTCGATCTTCCTGCAAAACGTCGTGCTGCTGGCCCAGGACTCCAAGGACAAGGCCATCCCCAATCTGATGCCGGGCAACTTCGTCCTCGGTGAAAGCACCATGAACGGCGTGACGATCTCCTACATGCAGGTGGCGATCTTCATCGTGACTTTCATCACCATGTACGGCCTGACGCTGTTCATCTCGCGCTCGCGGCTGGGACGCGCCTGCCGCGCCTGCGCGGAAGACATCAAGATGGCCAATCTGCTGGGCATCAACACCAACAACATCATCGCCCTGACGTTCGTCATCGGCGCGGCGCTGGCGGCCATCGCGGCGGTACTGATCAGCATGCAGTACGGCGTGATCAACCCGCACATCGGCTTCCTCGCCGGCATCAAGGCGTTCACCGCCGCGGTGCTCGGCGGCATCGGCAGCATACCGGGCGCGATGCTCGGCGGTCTGGTGCTCGGCGTGGCCGAGGCCTTCGGTGCCGATCTGTTCGGCGACCAGTACAAGGATGTCGTGGCATTCAGCCTGCTGGTGCTCGTCCTGCTGTTCCGCCCCACCGGCATCCTCGGTCGCCCGGAGGTGGAAAAGGTATGACGCGCAATCTTCGTACAGCGTTTTTCAGCGCCCTGCTGGTAATCGCCGTCGCGGTGCCGGTACTTGGCGTGAAGCTCACCACGGTAGGTATCAAGGTAGAGGTGCATGGGGCGGACGCGCTGACGTTCTGGATCATCGCCGCGTGCGCCGTAGCGATGTTCTTCTGGCAGCTGGTGCGTACGCGCCTGCCCGCCGGCTGGGCGGCCAGCACGAGTCTGCCGAGCATTCCGGCCGGCACCGGCAACTTCCTCACCCTGCCCTCCACGCAACGCTACATCATCATCGGCCTGGTGCTGGTGGCGCTGGTGTGGCCGTTCTACGGTTCGCGCGGCGCGGTGGACATTGCCACGCTGATCCTGATCTACGTGATGCTCGGCCTCGGCCTGAACATCGTCGTCGGTCTGGCCGGGCTGCTCGACCTGGGCTACGTGGGCTTCTACGCCGTGGGCGCCTATACCTACGCGCTGCTCTCGCACTACTACGGCGTCGGTTTCTGGACGGCGCTGCCCATCGCCGGGGCGATGGCTGCGCTGTTCGGCTTTCTGCTGGGCTTCCCAGTGCTGCGCCTGCGTGGCGACTACCTGGCCATCGTGACGCTCGGCTTCGGCGAGATCATCCGCCTGCTGCTGCGCAACATGACCGACCTGACCGGCGGCCCCAACGGCATCAGCGGCATCGACAAACCGTCGCTGTTCGGTCTGTCGTTCGAGCGCCGCGCCGCCGAGGGCATGCAGACCTTCCACGAGTACTTCGGGGTGGCCTACAACTCGGTGAACAAGGTGATCTTCCTCTACCTGATCGCCCTGTTGCTGGTATTGCTGACACTGTTCGTCATCAACCGCCTGCTGCGCATGCCGATCGGCCGCGCCTGGGAAGCGCTGCGCGAGGACGAAATCGCCTGCCGTGCTCTGGGCATGAATCCCACGGTGATCAAGCTGTCGGCGTTCACCCTCGGCGCCACGTTCGCCGGCTTTGCCGGGAGCTTCTTTGCCGCGCGCCAGGGGTTGGTGTCGCCGGAATCCTTCACCTTCATCGAGTCGGCGATCATTCTCGCCATCGTCGTGCTGGGCGGTATGGGCTCGCAGCTGGGCGTGATTCTCGCGGCCGTCGTGATGATCCTGCTGCCCGAGCTGATGCGCGAATTCAGCGAGTACCGCATGCTGATGTTCGGCGCACTGATGGTCCTGATGATGATCTGGCGTCCGCAGGGCCTGCTGCCCATGCAACGCCCCCACCTGGAGCTGAAGCAATGAGCCGCCCGATTCTAGAAGTACGCGGCCTGAGCATGCGCTTCGGCGGCCTGCTGGCCGTCAACAATGTGGCCCTGAACGTACAGGAAAGACAGGTGGTCTCGATGATCGGCCCCAACGGCGCCGGCAAAACCACCGTATTCAACTGCCTGACCGGCTTCTACCAGCCGACCGCCGGGGAGATTCTCCTCGACGGCACGCCGATTCAGGGCATGCCAGGCCACAAGATCGCCCGCCAGGGCGTGGTGCGCACGTTCCAGAACGTCCGCCTGTTCAAGGACATGACGGCCGTGGAAAACCTGCTGGTGGCGCAGCACCGCCACCTGAACACCAACTTCCTCGCCGGCCTGCTGAAGACGCCGGCGTTCCGTCAGAGCGAGCGGGAGGCCATGAACTTCGCCGCACACTGGCTGGAGCAGGTGAATCTGACCGATATCGCCAACCGTCCGGCCGGCACCCTCGCCTACGGCCAGCAGCGCCGCTTGGAGATTGCCCGCTGCATGATGACGCGCCCGCGCATCCTCATGCTCGACGAGCCGGCGGCCGGCCTGAACCCGAAGGAAACCGAGGATCTCAAGGCACTGATTGCCCTGCTGCGCGAGGAGCACGGCGTAACCGTTCTGCTGATCGAGCACGACATGAAGCTGGTGATGAGCATTTCCGACCACATCTACGTCATCAACCAGGGCACCCCCCTGGCCGACGGTACGCCGGAGCAGATCCGCAACAATCCGGACGTGATCAAAGCCTATCTGGGGGAGGCGTGAGCATGCTGTCTTTCGATAACGTCTCCACCTGTTACGGCAAGATCCAGGCGCTGCATGACGTCAGCCTCAACGTCGAGCGGGGCGAAATCGTCACGCTGATCGGCGCCAACGGTGCCGGTAAGTCGACCCTGCTGATGACGCTCTGCGGCTCGCCCCAGGCCGCGAGCGGCAGCATCCGTTACGAGGGCGAGGAACTGGTCGGCCAGCAAAGCTGCGACATCATGCGCAAGAGCATCGCCGTGGTGCCGGAAGGACGCAGGGTGTTTGCGCGCCTGACCGTCGAGGAGAATCTGGCGATGGGCGGATTCTTCGGCAGCAAGGCCGACAACCAGCAGCAGCTGGACAAGGTGTTGCACCTGTTCCCGCGCCTGCAGGAGCGCCTTGCGCAGCGTGCCGGCACCATGTCCGGCGGCGAGCAGCAGATGCTGGCCATTGGTCGGGCGCTGATGAGCAAACCGAAGCTGCTGCTGCTGGACGAACCGTCGCTGGGCCTGGCGCCGATCATCATCCAGCAGATCTTCGACATCATCGAACAGCTGCGTGAGGATGGCGTGACGATTTTCCTCGTCGAGCAGAACGCCAACCAGGCGCTCAGGCTGGCCGATCGGGGCTATGTGTTGGAGAACGGGCGCATCGTCATGCAGGGCAGCGGCGAGCAGCTGCTGAACGACCCGAAGGTACGCGACGCCTATCTCGGCGCGTGAAGCGTCAATGAAAGCACCGCAGTCCGGGCGAGCGTCCCGGCTGCGGCGCCTCGTCCATCAGGCCTTGGGCAGGGTCACGCCGCGCTGCCCCTGATACTTGCCGCCGCGGTCGCGGTAAGACACCTCACAAGGCTCGTCGGACTGCAGGAACAGCATCTGCGCCACGCCCTCGTTGGCATAGATCTTCGCCGGCAGCGTGGTGGTGTTGGAGAACTCCAGCGTCACATGGCCTTCCCACTCCGGTTCCAGCGGCGTGACGTTGACGATGATGCCGCAACGCGCGTAGGTGCTCTTGCCCAGGCAGATCGTCAACACATCGCGCGGGATGCGGAAATACTCGACGGTACGCGCCAGCGCGAAGGAGTTCGGTGGAATGATGCACACCGGCCCCTTCACATCCACGAAGCTCTTCTCGTCGAAATTCTTCGGATCCACGGTGGCCGAATGGATGTTGGTGAACACCTTGAATTCATCGGCGCAGCGCACGTCGTAACCGTAGCTGGAGACGCCATAGGAGATCAGTCGCTCGCTGCCTTCGGTGCGCACCTGGCGCTCGACGAAGGGCTCGATCATGCCGTGATCCTGGGCCATGCGGCGAATCCACTTGTCCGATTTGATGCTCATGGCTGGCGTCCTGAATAGGTTAATGGTCCTGCGAAGAGGCGCATCTTACCGAGCCTGACACGGGTGTTCAAAGCCTGGCTTCTGTCACGCCGCAACGGCCGTCACAGCCAGCTGCGGCCGCACGGCGAAGAAATCCAAAATAAAGCTCGCTTTGCTCCAGAAAAACGGTATTGTTACTGGGCTGCTGCTGCATGTGTCACCGTGAATCGCTACATGTTTAGATTTCGATCCAAATATCGATACGACTCCTATCTCCTTGCACACAGTGATGTTCGGGCCTTTTAGCCCGCACTTTATTCTTCAAAACTTGGTTCAAGGAGACATCAAATGTCCAATCGCCAAACCGGTACCGTTAAGTGGTTCAACGATGAGAAAGGCTTCGGCTTCATCACTCCGCAATCCGGTGACGACCTCTTCGTACACTTCCGTGCCATTCAGGGTGACGGCTTCAAGAGCCTGAAAGAAGGCCAGCAAGTCTCCTTCGTCGCTACCCGCGGCCAGAAAGGCATGCAAGCTGAGGAAGTTCAGGTTATCTAACCTGAAGCTTCTCTGAAAAAGCCCCGCTTCGGCGGGGCTTTTTTTATGCCTGCGATTTTCCTTCAGTCTGCGGGCGGCCGGCTGCCGCCGCCACCCGCAGACTGCCGGCTCAATCGTCAGACACCACGATCTTCGGCATCGACTGGGCAATGATCTGCCCGCTCTGAGCGATGCGAGCGCCGACGGTGCGGGCGATCTGCTGGTAGATCATGGCGATCTGGCTTTCCGGGTCGGCGATCACGGTCGGCGTGCCCGCATCGGCCTGGCTGCGGATCGCCATCGACAGCGGCAACGACGCCAGCAGGTCGACGTTGTACTGGGCCGCCAGTTTCTCGCCACCACCTTCACCGAACAGATGCTCGGCATGGCCGCAGTTCGAACAGATGTGCACAGCCATGTTCTCCACCACACCCAGGACGGGGATATTCACCTTGCGGAACATCTCCACGCCCTTCTTCGCATCCAGCAACGCCAGGTCCTGCGGCGTGGTGACGATCACCGCGCCGGTCACCGGCACCTTCTGCGCCAGCGTCAGCTGGATATCGCCGGTGCCCGGCGGCATGTCGATCACCAGATAATCCAGGTTGTCCCAGGCGGTCTGGGTGATCAGCTGCAACAACGCACCGGACACCATCGGCCCGCGCCAGACCATCGGGGTCTTGTCGTCGGCCAGAAACGCCATCGACATCACCTGCACCCCGTGTGCCTGCAGCGGCACGAAGGCCTTGCCATCACGAATCTGCGGGCGCGTGCCCTCGGCGATGCCGAACATGATGCCCTGGCTCGGCCCATAGATGTCGGCGTCCAGCATGCCGACACGCGCCCCTTCGCGGGCCAGCGCCAGCGCCAGATTGGCGGCGGTGGTGGATTTGCCGACGCCCCCCTTGCCCGAGGAAACGGCAATGATGTTCTTCACATTGGCCAATGCCGGTACTTGCTCCTGAGACTTGTGCGCGCGAATCACGCAATCGACCTGCACGTCGGCACGGGCGACGCCATCCAGCCCCTCGATCGCCATTGCCAACATCTGCGCCCAACCGCTGCGAAACAGCCCCGCGGCGTAGCCCAGTTCGAGCTGAACGCTGACGCGCTCCCCCCCAACGTCGATCGAACGCACGCAACCGGCACTGACCGGATCCTGGTTCAAGTGGGGATCGGTGTACTGGCGCAGTACGTTTTCCACAGCTTCACGGGTGACGGACATGGCTACTCCCAAGAAAGACCGAGCAAATCAGGCAGGCATATTACCGCGCAGTCAGCCTCCAGCCCACCGCAGCAGAGCCGCAGCGGCCGCCGAGCGCTGCGTGCGCCGGCTGCGCGGATGAAAAAAACCCGACACACCTTTATAGTTGCAGCCTTTCTTTCGTAATTCCGAACGCAGATCCCATGTCCGAAGCCCGCCAGATTCTCGTTACCAGCGCCCTCCCCTATGCCAACGGTTCGATCCACCTCGGCCATATGCTCGAGTACATCCAGACCGACATGTGGGTGCGCTTCCAGAAGCTGCGCGGCAACCAGTGCATCTACGTCTGCGCCGACGATGCCCACGGCTCGGCGATCATGCTGCGCGCGGAGAAGGAAGGCATTACACCGGAACAACTGATCGCCAATGTACAGGCCGAGCACAGCGCCGACTTCGCCGACTTCCTGGTCGATTTCGACAACTTCCACTCGACCCATGCCGAGGAAAACCGCGAGCTCGCCGAGCTGATCTACACCCGCCTGCGCGATGCCGGGCACATCGCCACCCGCTCGGTGACGCAGTACTTCGACCCCGAGAAGGGCATGTTCCTCGCCGATCGCTTCATCAAGGGCACCTGCCCCAAGTGCGGCGCTGAGGACCAGTACGGCGATAACTGCGAAAAATGCGGCGCCACCTACGAGCCCACCGAACTGAAGGACCCGCGCTCGGCGATCTCCGGCGCCACCCCGGTGCTCAAGGACTCCAAGCACTTCTTCTTCAAGCTGCCGGACTTCGAGGCGATGCTCAAGGAGTGGACCCGCAGCGGCACGCTGCAGGAATCGGTGGCCAACAAGATCGCCGAATGGCTGGACGGCGGCCTGCAGGAGTGGGACATCTCCCGTGACGCGCCCTACTTCGGCTTCGAGATTCCCGACGAGCCGGGCAAGTACTTCTACGTGTGGCTGGACGCGCCGATCGGCTACATGGCGAGCTTCCAGAACCTCTGCAAGCGCCGCCCGGAGCTCTCCTTCGATGCTTTCTGGGCCAAGGAATCGAGCGCTGAGCTGTACCACTTCATCGGCAAGGACATCATCAACTTCCACACCCTGTTCTGGCCCGCCATGCTCGAAGGCGCCGGCTACCGCAAGCCGACCGCGGTCAACGTGCATGGCTACCTGACGGTGAACGGGCAGAAGATGTCCAAGTCGCGTGGCACCTTCATCAAGGCACGTACCTATCTTGAGCACCTCAATCCCGAATACCTGCGGTACTACTACGCGTCCAAACTCGGCCGCGGCGTCGACGACCTCGACCTGAACCTCGAGGACTTCGTGCAAAAGGTCAACTCGGACCTGGTCGGCAAGGTGGTCAACATCGCCAGCCGCTGCGCCGGCTTCATCCACAAGGGCAATGGCGGCGTGATGGTCGACGCCAACCTCGAACCGGAACTCTGGGCTGGCTTCCAGGCCGCTGCGCCGAGCATCGCCGAAGCCTACGAGGCGCGTGATTTTGCCCGCGCCATGCGCGAAATCATGCACCTGGCCGACCGCGCCAACGCCTGGATCGCCGACAAGGCGCCCTGGGCGCTGAACAAGGTCGAGGGCAAGCAGACCGAGGTGCAGGAAATCTGTGCGCTGGGCATCAACCTGTTCCGCCAGCTGGTGATCTTCCTCAAGCCCGTTCTACCGAACCTCGCCGCCGCCGCCGAACAGTTCCTCAACGTCGCGCCACTGAGCTGGAACGACCATGCCACGCTGCTGGCCAACCACCAGCTCAACGCCTTCACGCCGCTGATGACGCGTATCGAGCCGGCGAAGATCGAAGCCATGATCGAAGCCTCCAAGGAAGACCTGGCGGCCAGCGCGCCCGCCGCTCCGGCAGGCAACGGCGAACTGGTCAAGGAGCCGCTGGCGCCGGAAATCAACTTCGATGCCTTCGCCGCGGTCGATCTGCGCATCGCGTTGATCGAGAAGGCCGAGCTGGTCGAGGGTGCCGACAAGCTGCTGCGCCTGACGCTGGACATCGGCGACGCCAAGCGCAATGTGTTTTCCGGCATCAAGAGCGCCTACCCGGACCCGAGCAAGCTGGAAGGTCGCCTGACCCTGTACGTCGCCAACCTGGCGCCGCGCAAGATGAAGTTCGGCCTGTCCGAGGGCATGGTCCTGGCGGCGGGCCCCGGCGGCAGCGAAATTTATTTGCTCAGCCCTGACGCCGGCGCCAAGCCAGGTCAGCGCGTCATGTAACCCGGCGTCGCCTGCCGGCCCACCGCCGGCAGGCGACACCCGATGCTTCAACGGAAACGCCATGAGCGAGCCTGTCGAACCCTCCCGTTGCCCGCTCTGCGGCCAACCCAACCAGTGCGCCGAGTGCGATCCCGGTGCGCAACAGCCGTGCTGGTGCATGTCTGCCACCATCGATCAGGACGCCCTCGAACGCATCCCTCCTGCGCTCAGAAACCAGGCCTGCCTCTGCCCACGCTGCGCCCGCAGCGAAGACCTAGCCAAAGCCTGATGCGCCTGGATCGCTACCTCGCCGGCCGCGCGCAACTCAGCCGCCAGGATGTCCAGCGTCTGCTCGTCGAAGGTCGCGCGCGGGTGAATGGCGAGGTGATCCGGGCGATGGACCGGGAAGTGCGTCTGTTCGATCGCATCGAACTCGACGGTGCACTGCTACAGCCAGGAAAGACCGCCCGCTACCTGATGCTGCACAAGCCAAGCGGCTGCGTCAGCGCCACCCGTGATACGTCGCACCGCACGGTAATCGACCTGATTGACGAACCTGACAAGGATGACCTGCACATCGCTGGCCGCCTGGACTTCAACACCACCGGCCTGATGCTGCTTACCAATGATGGCCAGTGGTCGCGCCGCCTGACCCAGCCGAGCAGCCTGCAGAGCAAGGTCTACCTGGTCGACACCGAGGACGAGATCGACCCCGCCTGCATCGAGGCCTTCGCCAAGGGCCTGTACTTCCGCTTCGAGGGCCTCACCACCCAGCCGGCCCAGTTGGAACTGCTCGGCCTGCGCCGCGCCCGCCTGACCCTGCACGAAGGCCGCTACCATCAGGTCAAACGCATGTTCGGCCACTTCCGCAACCGGGTCACCGCGCTGCACCGTGAGCGCATGGGCCCCGTGCTACTGGACCCAAGCCTCGCGCCCGGGCGCTATCGCCCGCTCACCGCCGAGGAAATCACGCAGATTTAGGGGGACCTGAGCGGCCCATCCTAGAAAAAGCTGCCACCGCGCTTCATTTCAACGCGGCCTTCTGGTAAAAAGGCACCCTCAAGCGGGCGTCGTATAATGGCATTACCTGAGCTTCCCAAGCTCATGACGAGGGTTCGATTCCCTTCGCCCGCTCCAGACACCACACGCTAAGGCCCTGTTTTTACAGGGCTTTTTCGTTTCTGGCTTTTAGTGGTGTCGAAGAAGTGTCGAAAAGGACCAGCCGCTAGGCCGAGATCAGACGGACGAAAGCGCCTGGATAACGTGCTTCGGATCGTTATGAATAGCGCGCAGCAGCGCCTTGGCCGGACCGGTCGGTTCGCGTCGGCCTTGTTCCCAATTGCGCAGCGTGCCGAGCTGAACATCGATCATCGCCGCAAACTTGGCCTGAGTCAGCCCGGTTGCCTTGCGGATTTCCTTCACCTGCAGAGCATCCACGGTGAACTCCCGCGAAGGCTGTCGCTCGCCTCGCCGGATCTCATCCATCTGCTGGACGCTTTCCAGAAGGTCTTCGAAGAATCTACTCATGGTGATTACCTCCACCGCTCGATGATTTGCTTGAGCACCTTGCGCTCGTCTGCCGTAAGGTCGTCCTTCTCGTTCTTCGGGTAGATCAGCAGAAGCGCGATCTGCGAAGCAGCCGTGAAGTGGTAGTAGATGACCCTGGAGCCGCCTCGCTTGCCGTGACCACTGGACGCAACTCGAACCTTGCGGATGCCGCCAGTACCTTCGATCACGTCTCCCATGTCGGGCCGATCAGCCAATTGCCGTTGAAACTCCGCATAGCTGTCATCGCTGAGCAGCTCCCGCAGGCGCTTGGTAAACATCGGCGTCTCGATAAAGATCATAGCTGATTGTACGCCATTGGCGCACCTCCTCTAATTGTCGTTTACTGATCCGCGAGCGGTAAGGCAATGCCTGCCAGCGGCCCCAGCCTGATCGCATCATGCAAATGCTCAGGCGCGAGGTGGGCGTAGCGCATCGTCATGTTCAGCGACGCATGGCCCAGGATCTCCTTCAGCGTCACGATGTGCCCGCCACCCATGATGAAGTGAGCTGCGAAGGTGTGCCGCAGGATGTGGCTTGCCTGTCCGCGTGGTGGCTTGATCGAGGTCGAGAGCAGGACCAGACGGAACACGCCGATGCAGTTGGTGAACGGGCCGTGCGTCTGCCAGTGCTTCTTGATCGCTGCCACCAGCTCAGGCGTTACCGGGACCATCCGCACCCGCTTGGACTTGGTATTGGCGAACACCAGGGCATTGCCTCTTATCCGCTCCGGTCGCAACGCTTGCGCCTCACCCCACCTTGCCCCGGTTGCCAGACAGATACGCGCCACCATCGCCGGATGCGGAGACGTGTTCCGAGCCTGGAGCGCATCGAGCAGTTCCGAAATCTGTGGCTTGGTCAGGTAGGCCAGCGGCCGCTCCTGCAACCGAACCGGACGAATACGGGTGAACGGACAGGGATAGTCGATCACGTCGAGTTTATGCAGCTCGTTGTAAACGGCTTTCAGGTAGCCGAGGCGATTGTTCGCTGTCTTGCCGGTTACGCCTGCTGCCATCCAACGCGCGCGCGTGGCAGCGATCTTTGCACCATCGACCATACGGGCTACCGGGTCGCCCATCGCCTTTGCACACGCCCGCAGGATCGCCACACGACGAACGCCATCGGAGAGCGAGACGCCGTGAAGGTCGAACCACAGCTCGACCAGCTCCGACAGCCTGCGCTTATCCTTTGGCCGTGGTGCCCAATCGTTCGATTCGTTGCACTTGGCTCGACAGGTCGCCTCGAAGCGCATTGCCTCGGCCTTGGTCTTCAGCGTCTTGCGAAACCGCTTGCCTTTGACCGGCTCAACATCGACCCGCCAGCGACCGTCAGGGAGCTGCTGGATCGCCATCAGACCGCTCTACCCCATCGAACATGGCGCTCCTGGAGCAACGTCTTGATGTGCTTGTACAGGTCGCGCTCGCTCATATCCTTGGCCGCGTAGTGGTCACGAATGACCGGCCAGCATTCCCATTCTTTCAGTCGATCAAATGCGGTTTTAGCGCCCACTCGCTCCCGTGCCAGCAGGCTTACGAAGTTTCCCAGGAATAGCTCGACGTTCTTGCCGCTGAAGCCACGGCTGGTCTTGTAGTAGCGCTTGTACTCGGTTTCATCGACCAGGGAGTCGACCGGCACATCGACACGAATATCGTCGCGAATCAGCGTCCAGATTGGCTCGTACTGCCCCGGACGATGCAGCAACTTGAACTGGCACAGCCCGTAGCGCCACAGGCCGTCGAGGTGGCCCGAAAACGCTGCGTATGAATCCGTCTCGATGGCCTCGCCGGTCTTTGCGCTGATCGACCCGCTGGCGAACTGCTGGATGACCGAATGGTGGTAGCGCAGCTCGATCCGCCACACGTCCGCTTCCGGATCGTAGTTATCAGGATCGGCGGGATCGAACGAGTCCCGACGACGCCAGACGCTTTCCCAAAAGTCGAGCTTATCGGTCGCGCGGGCCTGTTCGGTCTTGTTGTAGATACACAACTGGACGCCACCAGCCGAGCCGAACATGGACGTTTCCCCGCGCCCGTAGACGCTGGACTTGGTCGCCCAGTTGATTTCGTTGATGCCCGAGATATCCCGATGCGTCCGCGCGCGGCAGTGCAGTCGCGCCACCAGATCCACCGGAGGCTTCCAGCCCTGGAGATCCAACGCCAGATGGACAGCGCACTGGTTGCGTTCGCGGTGCGTCATAACGGCTGCAGCGTAGTAGTCCATCCGCTCTTGCAGGCGCTCAGGCGACAGCGCGTCGATCGCGTGCGGCGACACCTCGATTTTCAGGTGTGGGCCGATCTGTTCCAGCTTGGCGTTGAAGTTTTTGATGAGCAGCACGAAGCCGAGATCGGCGTTCTGCAACTTGTACTGGTAGCCCGAGTCCCGCCCTACCCGTCCGGCATGCCAGAACTCGCCAGCGAACTCGACCATGACGCCCGGTTTCTCGAACAGCGCCATGATTTCCGGGCGGATCAGCCCGCGATACAGCTGGCGGACCGTATCGACGCCGCAACGCAGCAAGCGAACGCCCGACAGGTCGGTCAGCTTGGCCGAATGGCTATCGAAGAACAGCCGTCCGTTTGGGGTTTCCTGAAAATTTTGGTCAACACGAATCTGATCTTTAACGCTCATTTTCTAATGCTCCAAATTGCAACGAATCGACACTGTTCAGTTGGGTTTATCTGACGTGTTACAGGGACGTCAGCGCGCGCGTTTGCACGCCGGCTCGTGCCTCGCCGCGCGTGCAAAGAGCGCAAGCGCCCGCGCGCTGACGGTCATCACCACAGGAAACGCCCCTTCTCGTAAGGCACGCGCGTAAGCGTGGTAGCCGCCTGCTGCTGGCTTGGCTGATAGGCCGGTATGCTGGTCGGTGGTGGTGGCTGGTTGCGCATGTCCTGCGGCGAGCCACGGTCAGGCTTGGTGTCGTCGAAGTAGCCGTTCTGCACGACCGACATGCAGAAGGCGAACGACACTTCCAGCCGCGTGCCCTGCTGGGTGTTGCAGCGGCATCCCGTCAGCCCTTCATCGCTGTCGCCCACCTGCATGCGCTTGTAGTTGCGGGCGATCAGTTCCCGGTCAGTGGTGGCGATGCAGACCGGTTTCGGGAAGGCTTGCGGCCCCGTCAGGCCGTCATATACCGGCGCCGAGGCTGGCAGGTCCTGCACCCTCGGAACCCGCTTGCCGAGGTACTGCTCGACGGTGAGCGGCGCGGCCTGTTCGGCGTCGGTGGCGCTAGGCCGGATAAACGCTCCGACCGTATCGCGCACCTGATCGACCATGCTTCCGGCCGGCGCGCTGGTGGTGGCTTCGGCCTGAGCTTTCTCGGCGCTGTACCGCTCATAGGCGCGGTAAACGAGGATGCCGGCACCCAGGATCACGCACATCGCGAGGATGAATTTCGTGGGCACCTTGGTCTGGAAATGGTGCTTGGCATTGGTGCTGGTGTAGGCACCGAAATAGCGTTTATCCAGGCGCAGCGATTTCTTGTCGGCGTCCTTGAAGCTGGTTTTTAGCTCGACTTTCTCTACGACGACTTCCGACTCGAAGCGCAGCAGCTGAGCGGACTTGAACACGCGCCAGTAGTGGATATGCGCATTGCACAGCCGGCGCAGGTGCACATCGAGGTAGCGCGGGTCCTGTGTGACGAGGTGCACTTCGTGACCCTGGTGGCGCATCGTCTCAAAACGGGTGATGTGCTCCGGTGGCCGCGCCCTGGGATCGCGTGCGCCGAACCAGCCCTGCGCTTCATCGACCACGATGAGCGAATCGTTCGGCAGCTCGAACCACTTCTCCGGGTCTTCGAACTCAAACCACTGCGCTTGCAGTTGATCGGGCTTGAGGCCGTTGATGTTGTGGAAGTAGACGACGCGGCCCTCGGCGTGGGCCTTCTGATCGACTTCGCGGATGGTGTTGAGGGTCTTGCCGTGGCCGGGCTTGCCGGTGCGGATAACGAGCATGACGGCGCCTCCTTAGGCTTCGATGGAGGTGCCGCCCGGCTTGTGCCAGACCTGATTGCGGCGACGGTCAGTGGCCTTGTCGATCCCCGCCAGCATGAAGCGCGTCGAGATCGCGGCGAAATACAGGTTCACCACCACATCGAACTTCGCCAGCCCGAGGATTCCCTGAATCACCGGCCCCACATCACCCATCAGGCCGAACAGGTAGCTTTGCGCCTGGCCGATGATCAGGTTGAAGCCGACATAGGAGACGAAGCCGAAGCCGATCATTTTCAGCACCATCTTCACCAGCGGGCCGAGGATGATCACGAGCATCTGCACGATGAATAGAAACTGCATTACTGACCTCCTACGGAGCGGCCCACATACAGGGCAGCCAGGACGGTAGCCACAGCCACGAACAGGCCGCTCAGATCACTGGCGGCGCGGCATAGCGGCTCATAGGTGAGTTCGAACGAGCGCCCGCCAGCGGTGCGAAGGGTGAACTTCTCCGCTGCCGGGCAGTTGGGCGAGAGAAACCGGGTGCCCTGATTGACGAAGGTCGGCAGCTCGATATCAGCGCCTTCCTGTAGCTTGAATTTGTCGCCCTGGACGGCCGCTTCGATGGAGGACTGGTGTTTCTTGAAGTCGGCTTGTTCTTCAGCGTGGCAGCGCAGCTCTTTCTGCTGGCGAAGGATGGCGCACTGGACGGCATCGCCCTCGCAGCTCAGGGTCGCCTCGCAGGGTTCGCCGCCAACGCTGGACTTGTCCTCTTCTTCCTCGCCTTCGCCTTCGCCCGTGCCGGTACCACCGCCGCCCGAGCCATCGCCGTCCCCTTCTCCGTCGCCCGAACCGTCACCATCCCCCGAGCCGTCTCCCGAACCGCTGCCATCGCCGGAGCCACCCCCATCGGAGCCGCCACCACCACCGCCGCCTCCATCGCCTGAACCATCGCCAGGGTCAGCGGGATCGGTTGGGTCAGTCGGATCGGTCGGGCCGTCAGGATCAGGCGGCGGCGTGTTCGGCGAACAAAAGGTGCCGTTGTAGGTGTAACCCTCAGGGCACTTGTTATCGGTGTCCGGGGGCGGTGTGTCGTCGGGGTTCTGCGTATCGCCTGCCGAGGGATCGCCCGGCGATTTGAGCGTGCTTTCGTTGCACTGGATGCCGTTGCCGCTGTACGAGTACACCCCGAACACGCCGGGCGGATTGCCGCTGCTGTAGACGTACACATTGGAGGCGGCGGTGTAGGTGAAGGCGTATTGGCAGCCGTTGCCGCAGACCGAGCCGGGAGGATCGATCGACGGCTGGCCCACTGCCGACTTCATCAGATGTTCGTGGCTGACGGTCTGGCCGTTGGTGGCTTCGCATTGATCAGGCTCTGGCGGCCCATCGCAGGTTACGCCATCCGCCGAGCCAAACTCGCATTCTTGCGTGATCTTCTCCCACCAGCCGTACTGCCATCGCGTCCCGCTTCTAAAGCCGTAGCACTGGCCCGTTTGAGTGTTACCACCAGCCGATTCGTGGGCATAACCGATTTGCTTGGACAGGTCGATGCACGCTGCATTGGGAGACTTACCAAATGCCGTTTTGGTGGCATCGGCACCCATTCCTGTCGCCTTATAGGTAATGACTTCTACGGCGCAGGCGGCCTGTGTAGCCAATAGGGATATAGCCAGCGCCAAAAACCAAAAGCGAGCGGCCTTCATCATCACCACCTCGAAAAGATCGCCTGATCGCTTGGCACAAAGCATCCGCATAATCACACCCGCCCAAAAAACACGAGATAGAACGCCAGGGTGGTGAGGATCAGGACGTACAGTTCGTAACTCATGGCGTTTCCCTGGAAGAGAAAACCCCGCCGGAGCGGGGTTTGTTTGCTTCGGCACATGCAGTGCGCTAACCCCGGTTACAGGGCGCGGCGCATGTACTTGAACGCCATCGCGGCGATGATCACGGCGAAGACGGCCCAGCCGATGGTGCCGACGTCGGTACCCGCAGTATCGAGCGCGGTGGTGGCTTCGGCCGGGACTGCCGCGTAGACAGAGCCAGCAGCAGCCGAGAGAGCAACGGCAGCGCCGAGGCCGATTTTCTTGATGAAGTGCTTGTTCAGTTGCATGGGTGATACCTCACTGTTTCAGGGCTTTTTTCAGGACTAGGAAGCCGAACACGGTGGCGAACAGAACAATCGCTTCGCCTTGCAGCTCGGAGACTTGGTCCCAGGTCAGTGCAGAGCCGTAGAGGCTTTGCATCTCCTCGACCGTGAGGGCGACCAGCGAGCCAGAGCAGATGGGCGAGCCATCGGCGCCTTGCAGCCAGTCACCGTCACAGGCGAGGAAATTCATTCGCCGGCCTGCGCGAGGTCAGCGGATTCGGAGGGTTCGCAGTCGGGGCAGACGGCGAAGTGGGGCGGCAGACTGAGGTCGGGCAGCAGGTCGCTTTGCGGCGCGGGCAGCGCCATGAGCTTGCCCATGTCGTTGCCGCAACAGTCGCAGTACACCCGGTCATCGATCAGCATGGCCGCCCCTCCCGGTTAGTTGGCCTTGGCCGGGTCGCCGGCTTTGGCCTGGGGTTGAGCTGGGGCGCGCGGGGTTTCGGCAGCGGCGCGGGTCTGGACGGCTTCGAGCTGGAGCGCCAGATTCTTGCCCTTGTTCTGCCCACCACGGGCAATCTCGAAATGGATGCGCACCAGTTGCAGCGGCTCGAACTGCGCGCCGGCTGCGAAGATCTCGTCGGCTACTTCGTCCGCTGCTGCCATGCCGATAATCGACAGGCCGTGTTCGGTCTTGCCGTCCGGCTCATCGCCGTAGAAGACCTTGATGTACTTCTGGCCCGCTTCACCGTCGAAGCGTTGAGTGCCGAGAAATGCAACTTCCATAGTCGAACGTGCCATCTTGTGTTTCCTCTCTCTAGTTGCGCTTTATTGCGCTGCTTTGCTTTCTGCAGGCCGAGCGATCCCGAACGAGTGAAAAAGCAATTTCACTGCGACCGGCTTTGTTACTTGGCTTGCGGGTTATCTATAGCTGTATTTAAACACTCTTGGAACAACTATTTATCAAGTATTAAAAGATTAAATACTTCATTTTTTAATGCGACGAATAGTGCTGAATTGACACTTTCCACTTGATCGAACATTAATTTCATTAATCATCGAAAACGCTGTTTAACACCAAGGGCTTCGCCCTTGTCATCCCACTCTCGCCGCCGAGGGCTCGGGAGCGCGGGAGGGAAAAGCGCTCCCGCACTCACGAGCGGAGGCTGTTTCGGTTCGTGCAGGGTCAAGGGTGCGCTCCGCCCGTGCTTCCGTTCGCCGGATCGGTGAAGCGTGATCCGACGAGCCGGGAGCGCGGCCCTGGACCTCTTCGGCCACGCGCTCAGCCTGATAACGCTCAGCGACATAGCGACGCAGCTCGACGAGGGACCGGTGTTTCGTTGGCTCGCTACCGTCCAACGGAATGAATAGAGGAACATCGCGGCGATAGGTGACGTGCCCGTACAGCTCCCCGCCAACGGTCAGCTCCCGACCGATCTCATGCCAGTTAGGTGCCGCGATACGAACCTGCATCCGCTTGCGCCCTACCCCACCAGCTCGAACGGCTCGTGAATCGGCACGTAGGGCGTTGGCTTGCCGGAGTCGTAAATAACGCTCCACCACTTCGCGGGGCGGTCGGGTGGCGTGTGCTTCTCGCAGATAAAGGCCGGTTCCACTGTCCACTCCGAGAGCAGAGGCTTCCAGGTTCCACCGACGCAGGCCATTTGCAGCGTACGAATCGGCCGCGCATACGCGGGGCGGCATTGGGCGCATGGTGTGGACCGGGAGGGATCGGGTTTCGCCATTTCGCGTCTGGACCAGCAGACAGAGCAGTCGCAGTCCTGGGCGTGCGGAAGGCGTTGATATTGGGAGTTGGACATAACTCATTGCCCCACCTCTTGCTTAGCTAACACTGCGCGAGCGGCAACCAAGGCATCATTCAAAAGGCCGACATCAGCGGGCACTTTGCCTAGGTAAGGAAGCAACTGATCCAACGAGGCAACGCACTTAGAAAGCGCAGAGATCACTTCACGGTCGTTACTTGCCTCCTGCATGCACTGCGCAGCAGCGCCAAACGACGCTTCCAGGCGAAGAACGATTTCGGCGTTCAGGGAGCGGCGTGCAGCCCAAGCGGACTGCTCGACCTGGGCGCGAAGTGCAGCAGGCATACGCAGCTTGAATTGCTGGTCTGTGCGGCTCATTGGTCCACCCCCGGAAAACGCACCAGACGGGTTTTGCCAAGTTTCACGCTCTCGACGGCGCCAGTCCTGACCCAACCAGCAACCGTCTCCACGGACACACCGATCAGAGCGGCGAATGCAGCTTGCATATAGAGAGGAGGATTCATGCGGTCCACTCCTGTTCGAGCAGCCAGCTACGCAGCAGCGCACTGTTAATCATGCGGCGCTTGCCGAGCTTTACGGTGGGGAGTACGCCCCGGTAGACCCAGGCGCGGGCCATGGAGCATGTCAGGCCATTACGTTCGGCCCAGGCTTCGACGGTTTCCACGTCCTGCTGTGGGGCGATCAGCTTTGAAGGTTCCAGCTCTTCCAGTTCCATGCTCGTTCCGTCACTATTCGTGGCAATTTATGCATGCGTGCATTGACGAATAATTCGTCACCGAGCGAAATACTACAGACGAAATATTCGTCACTCAAATATTTCGTCAGTGATTTTTAGAGCATTTTGGAATGATAGAAGAGCGTTTAAGAACGCTTGTCCGTTACATCGGTCCGGCGCGACTCGCCCAAGCTTCGGCGATCAAGAACCGACGGCGGTGGCAAACAGTAGCCACGGACTTGAAGGTGAAGACCCGTATTGAAGATATGGAGGAGTTGCTGAAGGCATTTCCCCAGTACGAGCTCTGGCTGTGGAAAGGAGAAGTTGACCCTTCTAAAGGCCAATTTTCGCCAGGATATGAAGAAGCGAATTCAAACTTGCCCAATCAAAGCGCGGGATAGCGGTCACCAAAGAAGTAGCTAAGCGATGGTACGCCCGGACGTCAACCAGTGGGCAGTTGTCAAATCCACGGAAGAATTGATCATGAGCAGTTACGTATATACAGACACAGACGCAAGCGCCGCAGCCGAAGGCTTCATGCAAGAGCTAGCTGATTGGTGTGCGGAAAAATATATTCAATGCTACGTACTCAAAAAGCCGTTAATCGAAGTTAAATCAGACTATGCGGCCGGCGACAGCTACGCAATACTAATTCCCAAAAGAAAAATTCTATTTGTCAATTTTGACAAAAATCGCGACGCATTTGAAGAGTACATCGAAGACTTCATTGAAGACATTGGATACATTTCAAATAAATACAATTACAAAGACAAAATCGGCCGACCCAAAGCCTGGAGCCGCGATCTAATCACCGAGATCGTAGTAGAAGACACACTAGGGATAGCCGAATACCTAGACGAAACCGAACTTTACGACCTTTTCCAGCAACGCACTTCAGAATTACTAGTATCCCTTGTAACCGGCAGCATTAATGACATTGACCGTGTAGGGGTAGATGTCCCTGAGAACGACTTAGATCGTATAAAAAGGAACATCCTACTATTTGATGGCGATCAAACGAGATTTGTTTACCAAAACCTGAATCAAAAAGTCGTACGAATTCAAGGATTGTCCGGCACGGGAAAAACCGAACTTCTCTTACACAAACTCAAAGAACTATACGTCTCTGATAGTAAAAGCAAGATATTAATGACATGCCACAATAAAATACTGGCAACCAACTTGCGCCGCAGAATCCCAAGCTTCTTCAACTTCATGAAAGTTGAACAACAAATCGAATGGGACAAAAGATTATTTTGCGTTCACGGATGGGGCTCACAAAACGACCAAACCAGCGGAACATACGCTGCCATATGCAGTCATTACAACCTTACGTTCTTCCCTTGGTCTCGACTAATGGACTTTGACCGGGCATGCAACCTAGCGCTAAAAGAACTTGAGGAAAAAAGATTTTCCGAAGACGATTATGCCTTCGATTACATGTTAATAGATGAGAGCCAAGACTTTCCAGAGAGCTTCTTTGAGTTATGCAGAAAAGTAACAAGAAACTCCATCTACATCGCAGGCGATATTTTTCAAAGTATATTTGACGAAAGGAAAGAAGTCGGCGGCCAGCCTGAATTCATTCTCAGCAAATGCTACAGAACAGCCCCTGCAACTCTCATGTTCGCCCAGGCCTTAGGCATGGGTTATTTTGAACCAAAAAAACTAAACTGGCTCTCTAATGAAGACCTTGAAGCTTGCGGCTACATTAGCCGAGTCGATAAAACCACAAACGAGTTAGTTCTTAAACGCGAGCCAATAAGCAGATTCGAAGACGTAAAAGACGAGAGCGAAAGCGTTAGCCTTATTCGAATCAGCGGCAGTTATGTTCCGAGCTGCGCGAACAAAATAATCGAATGCCTCCAAGAAATCAGAGACGCTTACCCTAATGTTGAGCCAGCAGATATCGGGATCATTATGATCGACCGAGGGAAGGCTTCTTACGAGATTTCTGACCTACTGGCAACAATGATACCCAGAGCAATGGAATGGCCGGTAAACAAAGCATACGAAACCCGCCTACCGAGCAGACCTGGTGAAATCTTTTTAAGCAACACCAACCATGTTAAGGGCCTAGAATTTCCATTTGTAATTTGCGCCACTCACAGCCTATCCGACTCATTTAGCCACCGCAACTCGTTGTACATGGCTATAACGCGATCATTTTTGAAAACCTATGTGATTGTAAGAGAAGGCTTTAACACGGAAGCGCTGGACAATATCGAGCAAGGCCTCAACAATATCTTTGATGAGCATGCGCTTCGAGTGATCCCGCCAACCCCACAAGAACAAGAGCAAATCAAAGCCAACGTAAAATGGCAAGGGAGCTTGAAAACATTTGACGAAGTGGCTATGGAAGTCCTAATAGAATTAAAAGTAAGCAAACAAAAATCCGAGAAACTCTTAAGCGTAATGAAAATTATGCTAGATGCAAACTCGGAACGAGAGGATATATTTAAACTGGCAAAAAAACTAATCTCTGAATAAGGAAGCAAGCGATGACTTCCTACACATTTAGCATTGACCAATACCAATATGCCAGAGCAATAAAACCAGTACGCACTAGATTTGACGTAATTGAAATCTGGATGGAGCTGGCCAAGCTAATTATTAATTACTATCCACCACAGGAGCAATTTATCCACGCGAGCCTGAAAGTCATATCTACGCGAATGAGCCGTGTATTCGTTAGCACTGAAGAAAAGGTTTTTTCAATCGCATTCCCATTTCGAATCGAAGTCGAGGGAGATCAATTTCAGCTCACATCTTCCCATGGAATTCCCATAGACAGCCAAGTTACTTCGGAAGTTCTTCTGGCCACATCAGCGTTCAGAGGACAAGGAATTCAAACAGAGTGGGATCTAATACAATATTTTGACGATCAAGGTGGGGCTTCCCAGACTTTCTGGTCATTATTCACTGAAATGCTCGACGCGGAAGACGGCTATTTACGTTTTGACCATGATCCAGCGCAAAGAAACGGGCATCTTCACCCACTGAATCATGCCGATATTTTCTATACTAATGGGTCTAGCTTTAAAATTGGCTTTAGAGAACGGCCAACCATGGAGCGGATGATCGATATACTCAACCGGGAAACAAACTGCCACTACCTTGAAGTACCTATTGCCGAACTTTAGCCAAATAGGTAGTAGTTTTCCCTAGAACCAAACAGGTCTATACATGGATGTTTTCGGCTGGATTATCGTTTTCGCTATTGTCTTTTTCATTTTTCAAGTTAAGAAGAAGCCAAAATCAAATCGCTACAAGCGGCCAGCTCGCGCGCCATGGAAGGAGCCAGCAAAGAAGCAAGAGCCGACGTTCACTGGGACAGCCAGCGCTCAGCCTCAACCGCAGCAACCACAACAAACGCCACAGTCAGCCCAACCGAGTCGCAAGATCGCCGCGGATGGTTTTCGCTACGACCCAGAGGGCGAATGGCCGTTTCAGAAGCGGAAGCTGATAACCGCAACGGAAACAGTGCTGTTCGAGCGCCTACGGCAAGCATTACCGGATCACTACATCTTCACCCAGGTGCAGCTATCGCAGCTGGTGGCGATCAAGAAAGGCCACAGCTTCAAGATGTGGTTTTCCCGCATCAGTCAGATGAGCGTTGATTTCGTGATCGCGGACGAGTTCTTGAACACCGTTGCGGCCGTAGAGCTGGACGACAAATCGCACTACTCGGACGAGGATCGACACAAAGCCGATGCCAAGAAGGACAAGGTTCTAACCGCAGCGGGCATTCGCGTTGTGCGCTGGCGTTGCGAGATCATGCCGTCCGTAGAGCAGATCGCCCTTACCTTCCCGGAGTGCAAACGGGCGCCCGAGCCGCAGCCTCAAAGAGCTGTTCCGACCCCTGCTGCTGAGCCGGTCATTGAGCCAAGTGCAAATGTGGAGCGGATCGAGCCTACTTTTGAACGGCCGGTGCAGGTCGAGCCACGCTCACCATCGCAGCCCGGTTAGCTGTCGATAAAGTGTCGAAAACACTGTGCCGAATTGCGTCGAAACGAGCAGACGGCTCAGCCCGGAAACCACATAACGACACGCATTGAGCCGGAACGACACACTAAGCAAAAGGGTTCGATTCCCTTCGCCCGCTCCAGATACGAAATAAAAAAGCCCTGTTTTTACAGGGCTTTTTTATGTCTTCAGGATGACCTTCTCTCCACTGTCTCACCCGCGCAGGAATTCCAATACGCGCTGGGTGAAGGCTTGCCCAGCTTCGACGTTCGAGAGGTGGGCGGCTTCGAAGGCTACCAGTTCCGCGCCGGCAACTTGTGCCCGGATGAACTGACCGTGCTCCACGGTCGTCACCGGATCCTTGGCGCCACAGACCACGAGGGTGGGCGCGGTGATGGCGGCTAGCTGCTCACGGAAATCGGCATCGCGCACGGCGGCGCAGTTGGCGGCGTAGCCGTCCGGTGAGGTGTTGGCGATCATGTCGGTGATACGGCTCGCGATGTCCGGGTGCTGCTCGGCGAAGCCAGGAGTGAACCAGCGTGCGACGGAGGCGTCGCGCATGTCGCGCATGGCTTGCTGCTGCCCCCTGAGTACCGTCTCGATGCGGTCGTTCCAGATTTGTTCGGTGCCGATCTTCGCGGCGGTGTTACACAGCACGAGGCGCTGCAGGCGCGGACCGGCATGGAGCGCCAGCCACTGGCCAATCAACCCGCCCATCGACAGTCCGCAGAAAGAAAAACTTTCAATTCCCAGCCCATCGAGCAAACCGAGCACGTCGCGGCCCAACTGTTCGATGCTGTAGGGGCCGGGGCTGGCGCTCGATTCGCCGTGGCCGCGGGTGTCGTATCGCAGCACGCGAAAATGGTTGGCGAACACCGGAATCTGCTCATCCCACATACCCAGGCTGGTGCCCAGCGAATTGGAGAGCACCAGTACCGGCAGGCCTTCGGCGCCATCGAAACGGTAGTTCAGACTGGCATCGGCCAATTTCAGGGTCGGCATGGTCATTCACTCTTTTCAAACGGGATGTTCGGCCGGCGTATCGTTCAACGATGCGGTCGGCCAGGATAAAAGAACGGTTCGAATCCTCGCTCGGCTGGGTAGGTATCCGGCCAGCCGTGAGCACTTACGGCTGCGCGGACTCTACCGTGCCTGCATTCAGATCCGCTCAACTGCCAGCGCCAGGCCCTGGCCGACGCCGACGCACATGGTCGCCAGGCCGAGCTTGCCGCCGGACTTCTCCAGCTGGTGCACCGCGGTCAGCACCAGGCGCGCGCCGCTCATGCCCAGCGGGTGGCCGAGGGCGATGGCGCCGCCATTGGGGTTCACGCGGGCATCGTCATCGGCCAGGCCTAGCGCGCGGATCACCGCCAGGCCCTGGGCGGCGAACGCTTCGTTGAGCTCAATCACATCGAACTCGTCCACCGCCTTGCCCAGGCGCTCGCAAAGCTTCTTCACCGCTGGCACCGGGCCGATGCCCATGACCCGCGGCGCGACGCCGGCGCTGGCCATGCCGAGCACCTTGGCGCGCGGCTTCAAGCCGTATTTCTGCACCGCCTCGGCGCTGGCGAGGATCATCGCCGCCGCGCCGTCGTTGACGCCCGAGGCGTTGCCGGCGGTGACGGTCTTGCCTTCGCCGTTGACCGGCTTGAGCCTGGCCAGGGCCTCGGCCGTGGTGTCGGCGCGCGGATGCTCGTCGGTGTCGACCACGGTCTCGCCCTTGCGGGTCTTGATCACCACCGGGACGATCTCCTCGGCGAAGAAGCCGGCCTGCTGGGCCGCCGCGGTGCGCTGCTGGCTGCGCAGGGCAAAGGCGTCCTGGTCGGCGCGGTTGACGTGCCAGTCATCGGCGACGTTGTCAGCGGTCTGCGGCATGGCATCGACGCCGTACTGCGCCTTCATCAGCGGGTTGATGAAGCGCCAGCCGATGGTGGTGTCCTCGATCTTCTGGCCGCGGCCGAACGCCGTGTCGGCCTTGTTCATCACGTAGGGCGCGCGGGACATGGACTCCACGCCGCCGGCGATGGCCAGTTCCAGCTCGCCGCTGGCGATGGCGCGGAAGGCGGTGCCCACCGCGTCCATGCCCGAGGCGCACAGGCGGTTCAGTGTCACGCCCGGCACGCTGTCCGGCAGCCCGGCGAGCAGCGCTGCCATGCGCGCGACGTTGCGGTTGTCCTCGCCGGCCTGGTTGGCGCAGCCCATGAACACCTCGTCGATCGCCGCCGGGTCGAGCTCGGGGTTGCGTTCGAGCAGGGCCTTGAGCGGGATCGCCGCCAGGTCGTCGGCGCGCACCGCCGCCAGCGCACCACCGAAGCGGCCGATAGGCGTGCGCACGGCATCGCAGATGAAGACGTCGCGACTCATTCGTCACCTCCAGCCTGGCCGTGGGCGGCGGCGGTGCGCGCTTCCAGGGCGCGCAGTGCAGCCAGTTCCTCGGCGCGCGGCGCCTCGGTGGTGGCGACCTCATCGGCGAAGCGAATCGCCCAGCCGGTGTTCTCGATCACCTGCTCGCGGGTCACGCCCGGGTGCAGCGCGGTGACGACGAACTCGTGGGTACCGGCTTCGGGCTCCATGATGCACAGGTCAGTGATGATCGCCACCGGGCCCTGGCCCGGCAGGCCGAGCTGCTTGCGGTGCTCGCCGCCCTCGCCGAAGCCGACCGAGGTGATGAAGGCCAGCTTGTCGACGAAGGTGCGGTGCGACTGTTTGAGGATGATCAGCACTTGCTTGGCGCTGCCGGCGATCTCCGGCGCGCCGCCGGCGCCCGGCAGGCGCACCTTGGGCTGGTGGTAGTCGCCGATCACCGTGGTGTTGATGTTGCCGTACTTGTCCACCTGCGCCGCACCGAGGAAGCCGACGTCAATGCGCCCGCCCTGCAGCCAGTAGCGGAAGATCTCGCCGGTGGGCACCACGGTGTCGGCGGTCTCGGCCAGTTCGCCGTCGCCGATCGACAGCGGCAGGACGCTCGGCTTGGCGCCGATCGGGCCGGATTCGTAGATCAGCACGACTTCCGGCGCATGGGTCAGCCGCGCCAGGTTGGCGGCCTTGGACGGCAGGCCGATGCCGACGAAGCAGACGCTGCCATTGCCCAGGCGGCGGGCGGCGGCGACGGTCATCATTTCATTGGTGCTGTAATCGTGAACGCTCATCAGATGGCCTCCCCTGCGAGCTTTTGCTTGAACTCGGCGAAATCGGCCGTGCCGCGGATATACGTGTCGATCCAGGCACCGAACGCCGAGCGATCACGGGCGATCGGGTCCCAGGCCTGGTAGAAGCGGTTGTCGCGCTCGTAGTAGCCGTGGGCGTAGGATGGATGCGCGCCGCCCGGCACCAGGCAGACGGCAGTCAGCGCCCAGGTTGGCAGCACACAGGCGTTCATCGGCGCGTTGAGGTCGTCGACGATTTCCTCGACGGTGACGATGCAGCGTTTGGCGGCCAGGGCGGCCTCCTTCTGCACGCCGAGGATGCCCTGGATCAGCACGTTGCCCTTGCGGTCGGCCTTCTGCGCGTGGATCACGGTGACGTCCGGACGCACGCTCGGCACGGCGGCCAGCACTTCGCCGGTGAACGGACAGGTGACCGACTTGATCACCGGGTTGACCTTCGGCAGGTCGGAGCCGGCATAGGCACGCAGCACGGCGAACGGCAGGCCCGAGGCGCCGGCGACGTAGGCGTTAGCGAGGTCGGCGTGACTGTGCTCCTCGATCTCCAGCGGCTGCGGCCACTGCTTCTCCACCGCATCGCGCAGGCGGTGCAGCGAGCCGACGCCGGGGTTGCCGCCCCAGGAGAAGATCAGCTTCTTCGCGCAGCCGGCGCCGATCAGCAGGTCGTAGACCAGGTCCGGCGTCATGCGCACCAGGGTCAGCTCCTGTTTGTTCTGGCGCACGATCTCGTGGGCCGCAGCGGTGGGGATCAGATGGGTAAAACCTTCCAGCGCGACGGTATCGCCGTTCTGGATGAAGCGCTCGACGGCTTCGCGGAGCGAGAGGAGTTCAGCCATGAGTCGGATCTCGTGTGGTTTTCATTACGCCGTATGCGTTGGAGAAAACGGTAACGGTCCAGCTCACACCTAACAATCCGATAATCGACATACCGTTCGATTATCGAACCAAATAGCGCCTTCACACCGCGCCAAGCGCACGACGCCACGCACCGGCTGCGAGGCCCGACCGATGCTGCGTCAATGAAATAGCCGCGTGCTCAGTTCGCGACTGGCTTCGAGCAGCACCGGCAGGAAACGCGTCTCCAGCTCCTGACGCGAGACACGTCCCGCATGGGTGCCGACGTTCAGCGCGGCCAGCACCTGGCCGGCGGAATCCTTGAGCGGAACCGCCAGCGAGCGCAGGCCAACTTCCAGCTCCTGGTCGACGATGACCCAGCCCTGACGGCGGATTTCCGCGATGCTCGCCCGCAGTGCCTCGGGCGTGTGCAAGGTGCGGCTGGTCTTGACCTGCAGGTCGGCGCGTTCGAGGTATTCGTCGAGCGCCGTGTCGTCCAGCGCCGCCAGCAGGATGCGGCCCATCGACGTGCAATACGCCGGCAGTCGGCTGCCCACCGACAGGTCCACCGAGATCAGCCGCTGTGGCGTGGCTGAGCGCGCGACGTAGAGCACCTCGTCACCTTCCAGCGTGGCCATCGAACAGGCTTCGTGCAGCTGCTCGCTGAGATGATCGAGGATCGGTTGCGCGGTCAGCGCCAGCGGCGTCGAGGACAGATAGGCATGCCCCAGCGTCAATACCTTGGGCAGCAGCGAATAGGTGCGCCCGTCGGTGGTGACGTAGCCGAGCTTCATCAGCGTGTGCAGACAGCGGCGCACGGCGGCGCGGGGAATTTCGGTGCGATGGCTGATCTGCGCGATGGTCAGGTGGCGCTTGCGTTCCTGGAAGGCGTGGATCACCGCCAACCCGCGCGCCAGCGAGGTCATGAAATTGGGATCGCCGGTCAGCGCTTCGATGCGCTTGGCCGGCGAGGCGACGATGGGCGGCGCCATCGCGGCGGGATGGAAGCGCGTGTCGTCGGTCATGGCGATGCTCCGGAAGGCGGCTGACGGTTGGGCGATTATCGACATCCTGCTCGATAATCGCCACCCCACTCACATGGAGTCACCTGAGCCCGTCACGCAACGCCGACCGCTTTAGCGCGGCTTCAGTGTTCGCGTCGTCCGTCGCGCTGATGTTCACGCCAGCGGCCTTGCGGCTGCGCTTTATACAAGCCGGCACGGTGCGTCGGTTTACCCTGCGGTCTGGGCTCTGGCGCGCGGCTGTAAGACCTGGACGGGTGCCGTCTGTCGCCGTCGAAACGTCGGTCGTGCCGATCGTAGCGATAGTCGCCACGGTCGTGGCGACCGTCGTAACGACGGTCGTAGTGGCGCTCGTGACGGTCGTAGTAGCGAACCGACGGTGCATAGCGACGATAGTCGTGGCGGTCGTAGTAGTAGTAACGCGTCGGATAGCTCGAGTGGTGATGATCCTTGTAGCCACCGTAGTAATACGGCCGGTAATAGTCATGATCGCTGTGACCGTAAACCGTACAGCCACCCAGCAGGCTCAGCACGAGAAGCAACAGGGGGAGTCGGGGCATGATTGCCTCCTGAGAAACAAGGTCGGCGTAGCGACCCTGTCAGAGCGGAACGCGGCGGGCGAGGCGCCCGCCATCGGGGTCAGCAGTTGCCCTTCTTCGCTTGCCCTGGCGGACAATGCGGCGGGCCGCCGTGCCCCACATCGCCGATATCGATTCCGATACCCGGCAGACGCAGGCTGCAGCCGGATATCAACAGGGCCGCCAGCGCAACTGCAAGTAGGCGCGAGAACATTTAGCAGCTCCCCTTCATGCGATGGCCTGGCGGGCAGAAGCCACCGCCATGTCCATGGCCACCGATATCCAGATGCACCGCGTCGGCATCGCCGATACGCGCATGCACTCCCGGCGCGCTGAAACTGCAACCCGCCAGCCCCAGCGCCGCACTAAGCAATACCACCGTCCAGATTCTCATCGAGATACTCCTTGATTCTCAGCGGGCCATCGCCCGAGCTACCCGCGCGCCGCAATACGGGGCTGGGCGAAGAATCAGACCGCAACCGAAACGGTCGCGTTCCGTTACGGGGTATTAATTCTTTCTCGATCAACGGTGTGTTCGATTGCGTTTACCGATGGCGGTCAGCGCACGAGCCCAATCGACCCCAGCCGCGAATCGCGGTATCACGAAGCCGATGCGCGACAGCCAGTGGGTCGTCAGCGCTTCTTTGCGACTTTGCCGTTCTTGCCGAGGATGTGCGAGAACACCGCGTGCAGGTCGCCCGAGGCGCTGTCCTCTTCGAGGTTGAGCTTGCTGTCGATGTGATCCATGTGATGCAGCATCAGGCGCACGGCCAGTTCGGTATCGCGTGCGGCAATGGCATCGATCAGTTCGTTGTGCTCGTCGTAGGAGCAGTGCGAGCGGCTTCCGCTTTCGTACTGCGCGATGATCAGCGATGTCTGCGAGATCAGGCTGCGCTGGAAGCTGATCAGCGGGGCGTTCTTTGCCGCCTCGGCCAGCTTGAGGTGAAACTCGCCGGACAGGCGGATGCCGGCGCCGCGGTCACCGCGGGCGAAGCAGTCGCGTTCGTCGCTCACCATCTGTCGCAGCTCGGCCAGCTGGGCGCCGCTGGCGTGCTGTACCGCGAGCTCGGTGATCGCACGCTCGACCAGCCGGCGGGCAAAGAAGATCTGCCGCGCCTCGTCGACGCTCGGGCTGGCCACCACCGCGCCGCGATTGGGCCGCAGCAGCACCACACCCTCATGGGCGAGTCGCGACAGCGCACGGCGAATGATGGTACGGCTGACGCCGAAAATTTCCCCCAGCGCTTCTTCGCTGAGCTTGGTGCCCGGGGCCAGCCGCTGTTCGAGGATGGCGTCGAATATGTGCGCGTAGACGATATCGTCCTGGGTTCCGGTCCGGCCCTTGCCCGAGCGTGTTGGTTTCTTCAGCGGCTGCAGTTGTTCGTTCATCGAGAGTTCGCATCCTGGTGTCGGCAGCGCAACTTTACTGTGTTCCGCGAGCCGCTGGCAGTTCGCCGAAGCAGATTGGCGAAAATGACGCACCCGACGATTGTGCACAATCTATCACACGAAATGCTCTGGAATGCGCGACGCGGTTCGTTGAATCACCCACTTTTCGGGTGCTCGAAACCGCCGCACGAGCCTGTATCAGTATCGTACCGTTGCGCTTCGCCCGAATATTCCACCTTTGGTTAGATGCGATCACGACATTCGACGCGAATTTTATAGCCAATCCACGTTTGCTTTTTTTGTATACAACATCATAATCGCGACACGCCTTTCTGACCTCTCAGTCAACTTGAGACAGATCGAGCGCACCCATCACCCGCCCTCGGGAGCACTCAGGCTCTGGGTGATCGACAACAAGAACGATGAGGAACACCCCAGTGGAAAACATCACGCAGGAACAGCGGGCCACCCCGGCGCAGCACCGGGCGCCCGGCCGACTCGATCGCTTCTTCAAGCTCAGCGAACACCGCACCAGCGTGCGTACCGAACTGCTCGCAGGCCTGACCACGTTCGTCACCATGGCCTACATCATCTTCGTCAACCCGAACATCATGGCCGAAGCCGGCGTCGACCACGGTGCCGCCTTCGTCGCCACCTGCATCGGCGCGGCGCTGGGCTGCTTCCTCATGGGTTTGTACGCCAACTGGCCGGTCGGCCTGGCACCGGGCATGGGCCTCAACGCGTTTTTCACCTACACGGTGGTCGGCGAGATGGGCTACAGCTGGCAGATCGCGCTGGGTGCGGTGTTCATCTCCGGCGTGCTGTTCGTCTTCATGAGCCTGTCGAAGATCCGCGAATGGCTGCTCAACAGCATTCCGATGAGCTTGCGCTTCGCCATGGGCGCCGGCGTCGGACTGTTCCTCGGGCTGATCGGCCTGAAGACCGCCGGCATCGTGGTGGACAGCCCCGCCACGCTGCTGACGCTGGGTTCGTTCGGCGAGCCTTCGGCGCTGCTCGCCGGCATCTGCTTCCTGCTGATTGCCGTGCTCAGCCATCGCAACGTATTCGGCGCGATCCTGATCGCCATGCTGACCGTTACCGCCATCGGCTGGGCCTTCGGCCTGGTGGAGTACCGCGGTCTGGTGTCGATGCCGCCGAGCCTGGCGCCGACCTGGCTGGCGATGGATATCCTGGGTGCACTGGACGTGGCGATGATCAGTGTGATCCTCGCGTTCCTCTTCGTGAACATGTTCGACACCGCCGGCACGCTCATGGGCGTCGCGCATCGCGCCAACCTGGTGGATGACGAGGGCCGCATCAAGGACCTGTCGCGCGCGCTGAAGGCCGACAGCACCTCCAGCGTGGTCGGCGCGTTCGTCGGCTGCCCACCGGTGACCAGCTACGTGGAAAGTGCCTCGGGCGTCGCCGCCGGCGGCCGCACCGGACTTACCGCGATCACGGTCGGGTTACTGTTTCTCGCCGCCATGTTCCTCGCCCCGCTGGCCGGCATGATTCCGGCCTACGCCACCGCCGGCGCACTGATCTATGTGGCCATGCTGATGATGAGTGGCATGGCGCACATCGACTGGAAAGATCACACCGACACCATCCCGGCCATCGTGACCGTGGTGATGATGCCGCTGACCTTTTCCATCGCCAACGGCATCGCGCTGGGTTTTCTCACCTACGCCACGCTGAAGCTGTTGACCGGCCAGCGCGATAAGGTGTCGATCAGCCTGTACGTGCTGTGCGTGATCTTCATCGCCAAGTTCGCGTTCCTCTGAACGAGGTACGCATCACCGCCCCGTCGCATCGCGGCGGGGCTTTTGCATTTGTCAGGAGGAAATGATGAGTCTGGAAACCTGGTTGTTGTATGCGAGTGCGGCGCTGGTGGTGATTTTGATCCCCGGTCCGCTGTCGCTGTTGATGATCAGCAACAGCCTGAACTACGGCGTGCGCCGTTCGTGGCCGGCCTTTCTCGGCGGGGTCACGGCCTCGATCCTCCTGCTCAGCGCCTCGGCGCTGGGGCTCGGCGCCATCCTGCTGGCGTCGGAGCGACTGTTCAGCGCGCTGAAGCTGATCGGTGCGCTGTACCTGTTCTATCTCGCCTGGCAGAGCTGGCAGGAGGCACGCCAGGCCCCGGCCGCGCGAGCAATCGAAACCCCGGCGCTGGCACCGCGCTTCGGTCGGCTGTTCGGACGGGCGTTCATGCTGGGAGGCAGCAACCCGAAGGACATCCTGTTCTTCGCGGCCTTCCTGCCGCAGTTTCTCAGCGCCGGGCAGCCGTTGCTGCCACAGTTGCTGGTGATGATCGTGACCTGGGCGGTGCTCGATCTGTGCTGCAAACTGGCCTACGGGCAGGGCGCGCAGGGCGCGGCGCGCTACCTGCGCACCGGGCGCGGGCACGTATGGTTCAACCGGACCAGCGCGGCGCTGTTTGGAGGGGCCGGGGCGGCGTCTCTGATGAGTCGGTGACCTGGCTGGCCGCGTAGCGGCGGCTCGGGCCGTGTGGAGAACCGCGTAGCGTTCTCCACCACAGGTGGCGTACCGGTTTATTTCTGGCGTGGCGCTTTCCTCGGCTCGGTCTATAGGTTGCGCCTTGCACGCCGAAGCTGACTTTCGATCCTTCAGGCGACTCGGACTGCCCCTTCAGGAGGCCGAACGCAGGCGTTGCGAAGGGGGACGCGAGGCATGGACGCCGAGCGAGTCACGAAGGACGGGGCCGCCCAGGCGGGACGTACCTTCGTGACGTGCCCTCGGAGCGGCGCCGCAGTGAGGGAAGTCTGGTCGCGCAGCGGCCAGACCCGGATGTAGGGGTCGCCTTCTCTTTGGTTACGTTCTCTTGGCGAGGCAAGAGAAAGTGACGCGCCGTGCGAGGCACGGCCTGCAGCTCCGCCCCGGAAAGCGCCATGTCAGGCGCGCCACTCTGGTGGAAAACGCTGCGCGGTTTTCCACCCTACGATTCGCCGACACCATAGGAAAGTAACGCCGAGCAACGCGCGATCTGTAGCCCACACTGCGCGCCTCCACCGCTCATAAGAAACCCGCCACAAGGGCGGGTAAAAAGGGACTCAGGGAGAGTCGTTGCACGGCAAACGGAATCAGCTACCCCGATAGGTGGAATAGCTGTACGGCGAAATCAGCAGTGGCACGTGATAGTGATCCTGCCCGGCATCGATACCGAATCTGAGCACCACCTCATCGAGAAACGCCGGCGCGCCCAGCGTCACACCGCGGCGCCGGTAGTAATCGCCCGCCTGGAAATGCAGCTGGTAGACGCCCGAGCGGTAGTCGTCCCCTTCCAGCAAGGGGCTGTCGCAACGGCCGTCGGCATTGGTTTCGCGGGTAGCGACCAATTCCAGGCCCTGCCCTTCGACGCGAAACAGCGTCACCTTGATGCCGCTGCCCGGACAACCGTGCGCCGCATCCAGTACGTGTGTGGTCAAACGTCCCACGAGCACCTCCGCATGTTTGAAAGTGGCTTGAGAATAGCCAAGTCGACGCAAAACATTCAAGACAATATTCTTATTTTTTGTATACACAACTGAAACACCACGCTTTCCACCGCCCGCCCTATCAGCCACCGCTCCGGCACCGCTAAAGATCAGCGACATATAGCAGACTGCCATAAGCCAGCGGGCGGCACGCTCGAAGATTTTTATGGTTTACATTGGGTAATCTATTTTGTATACAATCAGGCCATCCGGTCGCGCTGCTGCGACCCGCCATACAGGACCCATCGCCGTGAGCGCCGACTACCCCCGCGACCTAATCGGTTACGCCAGCAACCCGCCCCACCCTCAATGGCCAGGCGAGGCTCGTATCGCCCTGTCCTTCGTGCTCAATTACGAGGAAGGCGGCGAACGCTGCGTGCTGCATGGCGACAAGGAATCCGAGGCTTTCCTCTCCGAGATGGTCGCCGCGCAGCCGCTGCAGGGCGTGCGTCACATGAGCATGGAATCGCTTTATGAATACGGCAGCCGCGCCGGCGTCTGGCGCCTGCTCCGGCTGTTCAAGCGCCACGACATTCCGCTGACCATCTTCGCCGTCGCGATGGCCGCCCAGCGCCACCCGGAAGTGATCAAGGCGATGGTCGCCGACGGTCACGAGATCTGCAGCCACGGCTATCGCTGGATCGACTACCAATACATGGACGAGGCCGAGGAGCGCGAGCACATGCTCGAGGCCATCCGCATCCTCACCGAACTGACCGGGGAACGCCCGCTGGGCTGGTACACCGGCCGCACCAGCCCCAACACCCGGCGCCTGGTACGCGAGGAAGGCGGCTTTCTCTACGACTCGGACACCTATGACGACGACCTGCCCTACTGGGACCCCGATTCGGCGCCGGTCAAGCCACACCTGGTGATCCCCTACACGCTGGACACCAACGACATGCGCTTTACCCAGGTGCAGGGCTTCAACAGCGGCGACGACTTCTTCAATTACCTGAAGGACGCCTTCGACGTGCTCTACGCCGAAGGCTGCGAAGGCGCACCAAAGATGCTGACCATCGGCATGCACTGCCGCCTGCTCGGGCGTCCGGCGCGCATGGCCGCGCTGGCTCGCTTCATCGACTACGTGAAGGGGCATGAGAAGGTCTGGTTCGCCCGCCGCGTCGATATCGCGCGCCACTGGCACACCACCCACCCCATGACTGCGGAGCGCAACGCATGAGCGCGTTCAAGACCATCAAGCCTTCGACTCTCGACCGCGACGCCTTCGTCGCCGCCTTTGCCGATGTCTACGAGCACTCGCCGTGGGTCGCCGAAACCGTCTACGACGCCGGCGTCGACGCCACGCTGGACGACATCGACGTCATGCACCGCCGCCTGTCGCAGGTCATGCTCGCCGCCGACCACGCCACCCAGCTGGCACTGGTCAACGCCCACCCGGATCTCGCCGGCAAGGCCGCCATCCGCGGCGAGCTGACCGCAGCAAGCACCAACGAGCAGGCCGGCGCCGGCATCCACGAATGCACCGCCGAGGAGTTCGCCCGCTTCACCGAACTCAACGATGCGTACAAGGCCAGGTTCGGCTTCCCCTTCATCATGGCGGTCAAGGGCAGCGACCGGCACCAGATCCTCGCCGCGTTCGAGGAGCGCATCCACAACAGCCCCGAGCAGGAATTCGCCCGGGCGCTGGCGGAGATCAACAAGATCGCCCGGTTCCGGCTGGAGGCGATGTAACAGGCAACACCGCAACACAGGCAACAAAGGCAGAAACCGCTCAATTCCAATCAGGGCAGATGACATGAAAGCTTACGCCGCACCCTTCGAAAAATACGTCAACCTGGCCGACGCCCGTCTGGGCACCCGTGCCATTTCCGTCACCGATGACTGGTTCGCCGATGTCAACCGGATGTTCCAGCCCGGTCCGGCCGTATGGAAGGAGGGCGTGTTCGATGACAACGGCAAGTGGATGGACGGCTGGGAGTCGCGCCGCAAGCGCTTCGAGGGCTATGACCACGCGGTGATCCGCCTTGGCGTGCCGGGCTGGATCAAGGGTGTGGACATCGACACCAGCTTCTTCCGCGGCAACGTGCCGCCGTCGGCCTCGCTGGAAGCCTGCTTCGTCGCCGAGGGTGACCCGCGCGAAGACACGGTCTGGACGGAAATCCTTCCGGCGGTGGACCTCAAGGGCGACAGCCACCACTACCACGAGATCGCCTGCGAGCAGCCGGTCAGCCACCTGCGTTTCAATATCTACCCGGACGGCGGTGTGGCGCGTCTGCGCGTGCACGGCATCCCCTATCGCGACTGGAGCAGCATCGGCGACAACGAACAGGTCGATCTGGCTGCCGCACTTAACGGCGGTCGCGCGCTGGCCTGCTCCGACGAGCACTTCGGTCGCATGAGCAACATCCTCAACCCGAACCGCGGCGAGAACATGGGTGACGGCTGGGAAACCGCGCGCCGCCGCACGCCAGGCAATGACTGGGTGATCGTCGCCCTCGGCCATCCGGGCGAGATCGAGCGCATCGTCGTCGACACCCTGCACTTCAAGGGCAACTACCCGGACAGCTGCACCATCCAGGCGGCCTACGTGAAGGGCGGCACCGACAGCCAGATCGAGACCCAGAGCCTGTTCTGGCGCGAACTGCTGCCGAGCCAGAAGCTCTCCATGCACGCCGAGCACGAGTTCGTCGAGCAGATCGCCAAGCTCGGCCCGGTGACCCACGTGCGCCTGAACATCTTCCCGGACGGCGGCGTCAGCCGGCTGCGCCTGTTCGGCAAGGTGGCGCGCTGAGTCACGGGCAGGGCGGCGCACGTCGCCCTGCCTCCCACCCCATTAATAACGAGATTGCCATGCGTACGCTGACCATCGAACCGCTGACCAAGGAAGCCTTCGCCCCCTTCGGCGACGTCATCGAGACCGAGGGCAGCGACTATTTCATGATCAACAACGGCTCCACCCGCCGCTATCACAAGCTGGCAACGGTGGAGACCGCACAGCCGGACGACCGCGCCATCATCAGCATCTTCGCCGCCGAAGCGCTCGAGATGCCGCTGGTCATCCGCATGCTGGAGCGTCATCCGCTGGGCAGTCAGGCCTTCGTGCCACTGCACGGCAACCCCTTTCTGGTCGTGGTCGCGCCACTTGGCGATGCACCTGTACCGGGCCACGTCCGCGCATTCGCCAGCAATGGCAGGCAGGGCGTCAATTACCACCGCGGCGTCTGGCACCACCCGGTGCTGACGATCGAAAAGCGGGATGAATTCCTGGTGGTCGATCGCAGCGGTTCTGGCAACAACTGCGACGAGTTCTTTTTTACAGAGGATCAGCAACTCCTCCTCGACCCCCAACCCTAATAAGAAAGCCCGGCCCTCTCTGCGAAGGTCGGGAAGAGGTACGTAAAAATGGATGCTCATCTGACCGAATGGCTAAACCTGGGAATCCGCTGGATTCACATGATCGTCGGCATCGCCTGGATCGGTGCTTCGTTCTATTTCGTCTGGCTGGAGAACAACCTCAACCGCAGCAACCCGCGCGAAGGGCTATCGGGTGACCTCTGGGCCATCCACGGCGGCGGTATCTACCATCTGGAAAAATACAAGCTGGCACCGCCGCAGATGCCGGAGAACCTGCACTGGTTCAAGTGGGAGGCCTACACCACCTGGCTGTCGGGCGTCGCCCTGCTACTGGTGGTCTACTACCTCAACCCAAGCCTGTACCTGATCGCACCGGGCGTCGAGCTGTCCCCCGCCGCTGCCGTGGCTATCGGCTTCGGTTCGCTGATCGTCGGCTGGTTCATCTATGACCTGCTCTGCGATTCACCGCTGGGCAAGACCCCGGCGCTGCTCGGTCTGGTGCTGTTCGTGCTGGTGATCGCCGCCTGCTGGGGCTACACGCAGATCTTCAGCGGCCGCGCAGCCTACATCCACACCGGCGCGCTGCTCGGCACCATCATGGTCGGCAACGTGTTCCGCATCATCATGCCGGCACAGCGCGCGCTGGTCGCCGCCATCGAGCAGAACCGCACGCCTGATCCGGTACTGCCGGCCAAGGGCCTGCTGCGTTCGCGGCACAACAACTACTTCACCCTGCCGGTGCTGTTCATCATGATCAGCAACCACTTCCCGAGCACCTACGGCAGTCAGTACAACTGGCTGATCCTCGCTGGCCTGGCGGCACTCTCGGTACTGGTGCGGCACTTCTTCAACACCCGCCACGACAGCAACCGCTTCGCCTGGGCACTGCCGGCGGCCGCCGTCGGCATGGTCTGCCTGGCCTTCGTCACCACGCCGAATCGCCAGCCGGCCGCGCCGAACCTCGCCGCCACCCCGGCCGAACGCGCCAGCGCAGCGGCCGCCGCCCATGCGCAGGGCTCGATGTTCGAGGAGGTCAACGAGGTGATCCACGAGCGCTGCACCGTCTGCCATTCGGCCCAGCCGAGCAGCCCGATGTTCAGCGCCGCGCCGGCCGGGGTGATGTTCGACACGCCCGAGCAGATTCGCCAGCAGGCGGCGAAGATCCACGCGCAGACCGTCGCCAGCCAGATCATGCCGCTGGGTAACATCACCCAGATGACGCAGGATGAGCGCGACCTGCTTGCCAGCTGGATCGCCCAGGGCGCCCGCATCGAGTGACACCCCCGGGCCGTACCTCTTCAGGTACGGCCCGATCATTCCTAGAAAAGCCAACGCTGCACGACGAAATACCCGGCCCCTCCTCGAGGGCGCTATCGCGAAAGCCAACAACAAGAATCGCCCGAGGTGTTTTGATGAACGACCAGAATCCGCCCGCCGAGCGACGGTTGCCGCCCCTGCAACTGCTGCTGGTGAGCCTGCAGCACGTGCTGCTGATGTACGGCGGCGCCGTTGCCGTGCCGCTGATCATCGGCCAGGCGGCCGGCCTGTCGCGCGAGGAAATCGCCCTGCTGATCAATGCCGATCTGCTGGTGGCGGGCATCGCCACACTGGTGCAGTCGCTGGGGATCGGCCCGGCGGGCATCCGCATGCCGGTGATGATGGGCGCCAGCTTCGCCGCGGTGAGCAGCATGGTGGTGATGGCCGGCATGCCCGGCGTCGGTCTCACCGGCATCTTCGGCGCGACCATCGCGGCCGGCCTGTTCGGCCTGCTGATCGCCCCCTTCGTCTGCAAGATCGTGCGCTTCTTCCCGCCGCTGGTAACCGGCACGGTGATCACCTCGATCGGCCTCTCGCTGTTCCCGGTGGCGGTCAACTGGGCCGGCGGCGGCAGCGGCGCGACGCAGTTCGGCGCGCTGCACTATCTGGGCGTGGCGACTGCGGTGCTGGTCACGATCCTGCTGATCAACCAGTTCATGCGCGGCTTCTGGGTTAATGTCTCGGTGCTGATCGGCATGGCGCTGGGCTACGTGCTGGCCGGCATGCTGGGGATGGTCGATCTGTCCGGGCTGGCGCAGACGCCGGGGCTGCAGGTGGTGACGCCGAACCACTTCGGCGCGCCGACCTTCTCGCTCGCGCCGATCCTGTCGATGTGCCTGGTGGTGGTGATCATCTTCGTCGAGTCGGCGGGCATGTTCCTCGCGCTCGGGAAGATCACCGGCGAAAGCGTCGACCCACAGCGCCTGCGCCGCGGGCTGCTGTGCGACGCTGGCGCGACCTTCTTCGCCGGCTTCATGAACACCTTCACCCACTCCTCGTTCGCGCAGAACATTGGCCTGGTGCAGATGACCGGCGTGCGCAGCCGCTATGTCACGGCACTGGCCGGGGTCATCCTGATCAGCCTCAGCCTGCTGCCCAAGGCGGCGTTTCTGGTTGCCTCGATTCCGGCCGCGGTACTCGGCGGCGCCGGCATCGCCATGTTCGGCATGGTTGCCGCCACCGGCATCAAGATTCTCCAGGAAGCCGACATCGCCGACCGGCGCAACCAGCTGCTGGTGGCCGTGAGCATCGGCCTGGGCATGGTGCCGGTGATCCGTCCGGAGTTCTTCGCCCAGCTGCCGCAGTGGATGGAGCCGATCACCCATAGCGGCATCGCCGTGGCGACCATCAGCGCGGTGACGCTCAACCTGCTGTTCAACGTGCTCGGCGGTACCGAGCGCAGCCTGCTCACCGGCGCCAGCCACTGAGTACCCCGCCCGTCGATCACGAGGCCCGCCATTGGCGGGCTTCGTGCTTTTCGCGAAAACGAATTGCGATCGATCATCCACGGATTCGCCGGCTTGGCTAAAATGCGCGCCCCGCCACCGCCGCCGGACACCTTCCCCGATGATTGAAGCCAGCTGGATCGCCTTCGCCTTCACCCTGGGCCTGATCGCCCGCGCCATCGGCCTGCCGCCGCTGATCGGCTACCTGGGCGCCGGCTTCGCCCTGGCGGCGGTGGGCGAGCACGTCGGCGTCGGCCGCCAGGACGGCGTGATCCTGCAGCATCTGGCGCACCTGGGCGTGCTGTTGCTGCTGTTCACCGTCGGCCTCAAGCTCAAGTTGGGCAACCTGGCGCGCCGCGAGGTGATCGGCGGCAGCCTGCTGCACTTCGCCATTTCCAGCGTGCTGGTGCTGCCGGCGATCGTGCTGGTCTTCGATGCCAGCTGGCAGGAGAGCCTGCTGCTGGCCATCGCGCTGTCGTTCTCCAGCACCGTGCTGGCGGCCAAGGTGCTGGAAGGCAAGCGCGAACTGAAGGCTTTCCACGGCCGGGTGGCGATCGGCGTGCTGATCATCCAGGACCTCATTGCGCTGGTGGTGATGAGCCTGGCGGCCGGCCAGGTGCCGTCGCCCTGGGCGCTGCTGGTATTTCTGCTGCCGCTACTGCGTCCGCTGCTGTTCCGCCTGCTGGACCACAGCGGCCATGAGGAGCTGTTGGTCCTGCTCGGCCTGATGCTGGCGCTGGTGGTTGGCGGCATGGGTTTCGAGGCGGTCGGGCTGAGTTCGGAACTCGGTGCGCTGGCCTTCGGCGCCATGCTCGCCAAGCACAAGCGCGCCACCGAACTGTCCAACTCGCTGTGGGCGATCAAGGAAGTGTTCCTGGTCGGCTTCTTCCTGCAGATCGGCATCGGCGGCCTGCCGGATACCAACGCGATGATCTTCGCCACGGTCGTGGCGCTGCTGCTGCCGCTCAAGGGCATGCTGTTCTTCTTCCTGTTCCTCAGCTTCCGCCTGCGCGCGCGCAGCGCGTTCCTCAGCGCCTCGAGCCTGACCAACTACAGCGAATTCGGCCTGATCGTCGCCAGTGTGGTGCTGCCGCAATGGCTGACGCCGCTGGCGATCAGCGTGGCGCTGTCGTTCGTGATCTCCGCGCAGCTCAACCGCATCGTCCACCCGGCCTATGAACGCCTGGCCAAATGGCTGATCCCGCTGGAACGCAACACCCGCCATCCCGACGAGCAGCCGGTGTCGCTGGGCGATGCGCAAATCCTGGTGATGGGCATGGGCCGGACCGGGCGCGCCGCCTACGATCACCTGCTACGCAAAGGGTTTCGCCTGGTCAGCCTGGACTCCGACCCGGTGATGGTCGAGCGCAACGTCGCCGAAGGCCGCAACGTGTTTTTCGCCGACGCCGAGGACCAGATGTTCTGGCAGAACCTGCAGATGAACGACGTGCAGGCCGTGGTGCTGGCGATGAACGACGCCGAGGCCAAGATCATCTCCACCACCAAGCTGCGCTCGATCGGCTTCAAGGGCCTGATCATCTCCCACGCGCTGTACGAAGACATCGCCCAGCGCATCCAGGCAGCCGGCGCCGATCACACCTACCTGACCATGACCGAAGCCGGCACCGGCCTCGCCGAGAACGTCGCGCGGGAACTGCTGCCCGAAGAGGCGCGGCCCGCCGCCGAACGACTGGCCGGATGAACGGCAGGAATAATTGTGCACAATCCGCACATCTTGTTGTTTAAAATACTGTGCACAGGTTGTTATAGTCTGCCCATCCCGCGTTCCCTCTCGCTGTGCGGCGCGCGGGTGTTGGAGGCGCCGTGAAGCCTCTCAAGCCGAACAACAACAAATAAGGCAGGCTTAACCATGACCGCAATCCGCAGCGCTGCCGCTCGCCATCGCCGTACCGGCCGAGCAGCCCACGCCCACCCGCCCGATTCCGTCCACGCATCATCGTCTTCCGACGATGCGTTCGCGGCGCCATCGCTTCGCGCTCTTGCGCCGCCCGGCGCATCACCGACAATACGCGCCGCTCACTGCCCGGCTTCACGCACAAAGATTTCCACAGGGACCACCACCATGCATTTCAAGACCGCCCCGCTCTGCCTCGCCCTCGCCGGCAGCCTTCTCGCCGCCCCCGCGATGGCCGGTGACGCGCTGCTCTGGCAGGACAACAGCCTGACCTACCTGTACGGCAAGGATTACAAGATCGACCCGGACACCCAACAGACCGTCACCTTCGAGCACGCCAGCGGCTGGACCTGGGGTGACATGTTCCTGTTCGTCGACAACATCTGGTACAACGGCCCCAACGGCAACGACGGCCACACCTACTACGGCGAGTTCAGCCCGCGCCTGTCGCTGGGCAAGATCAGCGGCCGTGACCTGTCGTTCGGCCCGGTCAAGGACGTGCTGATCGCCGCCACCTACGAGCGCGGCGAAAGCCAGGCCGACGGCACACCGAACCAGAACTACCTGCTCGGCCCGGCGGTGGACCTCAACGTACCCGGCTTCGACCGCCTGGCGCTGAACCTCTATTACCGCAAGCCCGACGGCAGCACCGGCAAAGCCTCCGGCCAGTGGCAGTTGACCCCGACCTGGGCGATGACCTTCCCGGTGGGCAAGTCGGACATCCTCTTCGACGGCTTCATCGACTGGGTGATCAACGACGCCGGTTCCGAGCGGCGCGGCGACTTCATCTCGAAGAACCTGCACATCGTGCCGCAGATCAAGTACGACCTGGGCAAGGCGCTGGACTACACCCCGGGGCGGCTCTACGTCGGTATCGAGTACGACTACTGGTCGAACAAGTACGGCATCGAGGACGGCGGCTACGTGAGCCGCAACTTCGTCGGCAAGACCGATCAGAACACCTTCAGCGCCATCGTCAAGGCGCATTTCTAGGGTCTGATACAGGCCTGATGCGGTAAGAAAAAAGGCGACCTGCGGGTCGCCTTTTTCGTGGCTCGGCCAGTGCTGTCGCAGCGCCCGCGCTTTCCGGGTGGCGCCGGAACCCAGCTCCGGCGCACTCGGTAATCAGCGCGCTCTCAGGAAGTCGCAACGCACCGGCGTTCCGGCCTTCCAGTTCAATACCCCTTCCCTAAGCAACCGCTTACAGCCGAAAACTGCCCATCTGCCGCCCGAGGGCTTCGGCCAGTTGCGAGAGCGCCTGGCAGTCGCTGCGGCAGGCCTGCACATCGCGCGCCGTGGCCTGGGCCAGGTCGGCGATACCCTGCACGTTGCGGGTGATCTCCTCGGTGACGCTGCTCTGCTCCTCCGTCGCGGCGGCGACCTGGGTGTTCATGTCGCTGATCGCCTCGACCTGCTCGGTGATCGCGCCCAGCGACTGACCGGTGCGCTGGCTGGCCTGCACGCCGGTACCGGTGGCCGCCTGCCCGGCGTGCATCGAGGCAACCGCGTTGTCGGCCCCGCTCTTGAGCCGCTGGATCATCTGCTGGATCTCGTCGGTCGAGCCCTGCGTGCGGCTGGCCAGCGTGCGCACCTCGTCGGCGACTACGGCGAAACCGCGCCCCATCTCGCCGGCCCGCGCCGCCTCGATGGCCGCGTTCAGTGCCAGCAGGTTGGTCTGCTCGGAAATGCCCCGGATGACCGCCAGCACCTGATCGATCGACGCCACCTGCTGCGCCAGTTCGGTCACCGAGCCGGCCGCCTCGCCGATCTCGCCGGACATCTTCTCGATATGCGCGATCGACTCGCCGACCACCCGGCGCGCCTGCACCGCCTCGTCGCGCGCCCCCTGCGAGGCCTGCGCCGCGCTGCTGGCATTGCGCGCGATCTCCTGCACGGTCAGCCCCATTTCGTGCACGGCGGTGGCCACCATGTCGGTCATCTCGTGCTGGCGGCCGGCGCGCGCGGCGGTGTTGTCGACCACCTGCGCGACCTGGCCGACGGCGTTGCGCAGCCGCTCGCTGGTCGTCAGCACGTCGCCGATCAGTTCACGCAGGCTGCCGAGGAAGCGATTGAAGCCGCGCGCCAGGTCGCCCAGCTCATCGGCGCGGCTTTCATCCAGACGCCGCGTCAGGTCACCACCGCCGCCGCCGATCTCCACCAGCGCCGCGGTTACCTGCCGGATTGGTCGCACCAGCCCGCGCGCCAGCAGCACGATCACGCCGAGGAACGCCAGTCCGACGGCCGCGCCGATCAGGCTGGTGACCCACAGCGTGCGCCGTGCTTCACCGAAGATCTCGGCTTCGGGCACCTCGCTGACCAGCCACCAGCCGAGCGCCTCCAGCGGCTGCGCCATCGCCAGGAATGCCTCGCCGTCGCGCTCGAAGCGCACCACCTTGTCGCCGCCGCTGCGCAGTTCGCCGGCCGCCGCATCGCCGGTCAGCTCGGCCAGCGCCACACGGTCGTTGTTCTCGTTGCGAGGATGCACCTTGACCCGGCCGTCGGCACCGACCAGATACACCTCGCCGCGCTCGCCGAAGCGGAAATCGGCCACCAGCTCGGACATGCTGCTCAGGCTGTAGCCCAGTCCGGCGACGCCGAGGGTGCGGCCGTTGGCGCTGATGCGCTGGTTGATGAACAGCGTCGGCTGGCGGGTGGTCTTGTCGATGTCGATCTCGAAGCGTTTATCCACGCCGCCGTCGATCAGGCTGTAGAACCAGGCGTCGCCCGCCGCTGCGCGCGACAGCGTGCGGCTCAGGCCGGTCTCGGAATAGTAGTTGCCGCTGTCGAGTACCGCGATCGAGGTCGTCAGCGCGTTCTGCTGCGTCTTCACGCCCTGCAGATAGCGGGCGATGGCCTGCCCCTCGCTCGCGTCCTCGCCGGCCGTGAGCCAGTCATGCACCAGCGTATTGCCGGCAATACCGGCCGTTGCGGTAACAGGCCCGCTGAGCGTGCGCTCGATATCGTTGCGGATGGCGGTGATGTTGGCTGGCAGGGCTTCGCCGATCAGGTAGCGCTCGGCAAGCCGGTCGACGGCCGAGGCATAGACCAGGATCACGATCAGCAAGCTGGCCAACAGGGCCGCGCCCATGCTGACAGCCAACTGCCATTGGATACTGCGTTGCATGAAGCGCATGGCATGACTCCGGGCTTTATAGATATTAACGATTATTCTGTGGGCAATCTTGTATACCGAGAGCACGACTCGGTAAGTCGCTATCGGCTTGTGCAGCCATTTACTTGAGACCGCTCGTCCATTACAGAACCCGCATGCGACGGGACTGATCTGGCCTACCCGGTTCGAGCGCGTAGCACCTGCGGTGCGATGGCACGCTCGCTTGCAACGCCACCTGCGGACGTTATGCAAGATGAATGGAACCTCCCCACACAATTAATGTATACAATCTTTGAGAGCCTTGTCTGGAGAATTTACGATGCCGATGCTTGCCTGGTGGCTACTCGCCCTCCCGCTGATCGCCGGCGCGCTGTTGCCGCTGCAGGCCGGGATGAATGGCGAAGTGGCACGCCAGCTCTCCAGCGTGATGAACGCCGCGCTGGTATCGTTCGCAGTCGGCACGCTGGCGCTGTTGTGCATCGTGCTGGTTCAGCGCGACCCACCCACCCTGCAGGGATTGCGCGGAATCACCTGGTGGCACTGGAGCAGCGGCCTGCTCGGTGTCTTCCTCATCGCCACGGCGGCGTACGCCGCACCGCGCGTGGGCGCCTCGCTGTTCATGGCGCTCCTGCTGGCCGGGCAATTGCTGATGGCGCTGCTGCTCGACCAGTTCGGCTGGGCCGGCTATCGCCAGGCGCCGATCAGCCTGCGCAAGGTGGGCGGCATGCTGCTGGTGTTCACCGGCGTCTGGCTGATCCGGCGCGGATGATCGGACGACTCCGCATCCAGCACCTGCGTGCCGTGCTGGTATGCGGTGCACAACGCAGCGCATCGCCGGTCGCGCGAGGGTTCGTATCGCAGTGATCGATGAGCGAATAAAGCTGTACACCTGACTGAGCGCACTCGGGTGCCGAATCGCCTTGCAGTTCACCCTTGTTGGAACCGCCCCGCTGCAGCAGAATTTCCGCACTTTTTGCCCAGCGCTCGTCATTGAGCAATCCCGGGTCGGTATCGACCGGCCCCGCCGCGGAAATCGAACAATCCATGTCCAGTATCCGAGAGCGCAACAAAGAACTGATCCTGCACGCCGCCAGCGAGGAATTCGCCGAGAAGGGCTTCGCCGCCACCAAGACCAGCGATATCGCCGCGCGCGCCGGGCTGCCCAAGCCCAACGTCTACTACTACTTCAAGTCGAAGGAAAATCTGTATCGGGAGGTGCTGGAGAGCATCGTCGAGCCGCTGCTGGAGGCTTCGGCGCCGTTCAACCAGCCGGGCCAGCCGGCGGATGTGCTGCGCGCCTACATCCGCACCAAGATCCGTATCTCGCGCGATCACGCCTGCGCCTCGAAGGTCTTTGCCAGCGAGATCATGCATGGCGCGCCGCACCTGTCGCCGGAACGCACCGCCCAGCTCAATGCACAGGCGGCGCACAACATCGCCTGCATCCAGCGCTGGATCGATCAGGGCCTGATGACCCGGATCGACCCACATCACTTGCTGTTCAGTATCTGGGCGGCGACGCAGACCTATGCCGACTTCGACTGGCAGATCAGCACCGTCACCGGCAAGGCGCAGCTCGACGATGCCGACTATGACGCCGCCGCCGAAACCATCATCCGCCTGGTACTCAAAGGCTGCGAGATCGACGAGGCAGCCGCTCCGTCTGCGTGAGCGTCGAAGATCAGAATGCCAGCCGCACGCCCACGGTCAGGTTGCGGCCCGGTAACAGCACCTCGTCCTTGATGAAGGAGGTGTGCTGACGCGCCTTCTCATCGAGCAGGTTGTTGGCCTTCAGATAGAGCAGGTAGTCGGTCTGGTCTAGCGAGCCGCTGTAACCCAGGCTGGCGCCGAGCATGTTGTAGCCGCCGGTTTCGCTTTCGTAATCGGCCAGTTCGTCCTGTCGCTGCACGCGGTAGAACTCCAGCTGGCCGCTGAGCGCAGGGGTGAAGCTCTGGTCCAGCCGCACGCCGAGGCGGTCGGCCGGAATGCGCGGTAGGTCGCCGCCACCATCGCGCAACTTGCCGCGCACATGGTCGCCGAACAGGGTGAAGGCGGTGGCATCGGTGGCCTGAAAACGCACCTCGCCTTCGGCGCCGGTAAGCACCGCATCCTGCTGGCGGTATTCGATTTCACGGTAGCCGCCGCCGATATCGTGGCCGGTGTCCGCGGCATAGATAAAGTCATCCACCTGATTACGGAACAGGCTGAAGCTGAAGGTGGTGCGCCCGGCGAATTTGCGCAGAGTCAGCTCGGCGTTGTGCGAGGTTTCCTCTTCCAGATCGAGATTACCCAGCTCGACGGTACGCGTGGCGGCATGCGGGCCGTTGGCGTACAGCTCCTCGGCGCTGGGCAGACGCTGCGAGCGCGACAGCGAGAAGCCCAGCGAGTACTGCGGGGTGAACGTCCACACCGCGCCGGCGGACATGGACGTGCCGCGGTGATCGGTATCCGGGCGGCCGTCGGCGTCGATGTCCTGCCATTCGTGACGCAGACCGAGCTCGTAACGCCAGGCCCCGGCGGTGTACTCCTCGAGCAGGAACAGGCCGTGGTTGCGCGTCAGCGTCTGCGGTATGTAGGCCTCCTCGCCGAGCGCCTCGAAGTCACGCCGCAGGGTCTGCGCGCCGAGCACACCGCGCCAGCCGAACAGCGGTTGGTGCGTGAGCTCCAGGCGCGCATCGGTGGCGTCATTGCTGAAACGGGTGCCCACTTCGCCGCCTTCGATCTCCTCGTGCTGATAGTTGCTGTGACCGACGCGCAGGCGTGCCAGCGCGAAGCCCGGCAGCGGGTCGCTGAGCTCGCCACGCAGGTCCCAGCGTTTCTGCCGCATGTCGACGTAGGGCACCGCGCCTTCGTGATCATGGTCGTGCTCGTCGTCATGATCGTCATGGCCGCCGCAGTGCCAATCGCTGCCGTGGGTGTGACAGTCGGCATGCTCGTGAGCCAGCAGCCCGTAGCGGTTGTTCTGTTCGCCGTAGGCCGCGCCCAGATAGCCGCGCTCGCCGATGTAGCTGGCGCCCAGGGTGAAGCTGTCGGTGTCGTTGTAGGAGCCGGCCTGCTTGTTAGGCGATCCGGGTATCTCGTACTCGTCGGCCTGGCGCTTGGTGCCTTCGGCGCGCACGGCGAAGTTGCCGCTGCCAGCGGTGATGCCGAACACACCTGCACCTTCGTTTGCCACGCTGTTGGCGCGCAGTTCGAGCGCGCCTTCGTAGCCTTTCTCCGGGACGTAGGTCGGAATCTTCCGGTCGATAACGTTGACCACGCCGCCGATGGCACCGCCGCCGTACAGCAACGCAGCCGGCCCCTTGAGCACCTCGATTCGCTCGGCCAGCAGCGGTTCGCTGGACACCGCATGGTCGGGGCTGATGGTCGATGCATCGAGCAGCTCCACACCATCGCTCAGTACCTTGACTCGCGCGCCATCAAGCCCGCGAATCACCGGCCGGCCCACACCGGCGCCGAAGCTGCTGGAACGCACGCCGGGCAGGCTTTCCAACGTTTCACCGAGGGTCGCCTCGCGGCGCAGCACCAGTTCGTCACCCTCCATGACCGCGGCCGGCGTGGTCATCTCGTGGCTCTGTCTATCCAGCCCGCTGGCGCTCACCACCACCGGTTGCAGTTCGAGCGGATCGGCGCCCCAGACGGACGCCGGCAGCGCCAGACCGATGGCCCAGGCCAGAGGGTGAAGCTTCGATTTCATGTGACTCTCCATACTGTGACGGTTGCTTGCAGAACCGCGAAAAGACGACACGCCGGCTCTTCCAATAGGCAGGCGCGTTGGTGTGGGCGGGAGAATCTAACATGTTATATCGTAACAAATCAGCATCTTTTTCCCTGACACATACAACCCGGCGCCGGGATCGACGGTCCGAAGAGAAACAGCCACGGTCCAATGCATCACCGGTCACCTGAGGAGACCCGATATGAGCGTTCAAATCGACACTACCAGCGGCACTTGCACCGCCGTGATCGCCGGCCACACGCACCGCTGCGCCATCGCCGATGCCCGTATCAGCACCGATCCGCAGGCGCGCATGTCGGTCCTGCACATCGACGGCACCAGCATCCATGTGCCCGAAGAACAGGCCGAACATCTGATCGCGGCAGGCGCAAAAGACGACCGCGCCAATCTGATCGCCGACGACTGACCCAGCGGCAGGGGCTTGGGGCTGCATCGGCAGGACGGCTATCCTTAGCACCTCCATGTAACCGGTGCCGTCCATGTCCTTTCTCCGTCGTGCATTCGTTCCCACCGCCGCGCTGCTGCTCAGCGCCTGCGCGCAGCAAGCACCCAGCACGTTGACGCTGGAGAACCATCCGAGCCACTGCCAGCCGCTGCGATTGAGCGCCGGCCAGGAGTTCAACCTGCGTCTGCCGAGCAACCCCACCACCGGTTTTCGCTGGACCGTGCGTGCCGACGGCGCGCCGCAGCTCAAACTGCTAGGTCCCGAGGTGTACACCGTGCCCGAGGACGCGGGCCTGGTGGGTAGCGCGGGCGTATCGACCTGGCGCTTCCGCGCTGTGACGCCTGGAGAGGCCCTGCTCGCCCTCGATTACGCCCGACCGTGGGAGATCGGTGTCGCCCCGGCCCGAACGCTGGACTGCCGCATCCACGTCAGCCAGTAGCCTGCCGCGCCAGACCATTACAGCCGTAAATCCCCCGCTTCCGCCCGGCAGAAATCCTGAAAATCGCCTATACCAAACACAGGGATCGTCAGCTGTCGGGGGAAAGGGAAATGGACGGCTTCAGAGCGTACCCACTGTGCTGCGCACTGGCCCTGCTGGCCGGTTGCGGCAACCTGCTACCCAGCGAGCGAGCAGAGGTCAGTTCGACCTTCCGCGATTATCTGGACGCCGAAACCAGCTTCGAGCGCGCCATTCCCGGTCGCACCACGCGCAGCGAGCTGTTCACCCTCGGCTTCGATCCGCAGCAAGGGGGCAATGGCCGTATCCTCTCGTTCCTCGACGTGCGCATGCTGTTCGTGCAGCCGAACATTCCCATCGACTACCTGCCGGACAGCCTGGTCCGCTGTCTGGAGGCCAAGGAGCGCTGTAACGGCTACGCCTTCGAGTTCACCCAGACCGACAGCCAGCGCGTCGGCAGCTTCTGGGCGGACGTGCTGAACTTCCGCAAGAATCGTCAGGTGCAAGGCTGGAATCTGCGTGCCGTGTTCGTCCTGGTGGACGACGTGCTGGTTCACAAGGTGAGCAACGGCGAGCCGCAGATCCGCCGTTATCAGGTCCAACGCAACCCGTTGGGGCCGCTGCAGGGTGCCGGGGAGTTTCTTTCCGATCAGCTGAAATGAGCGAACGGGCGCTGCACTTGAGCTAAAATGCGCGCCTTTTTTGCTTCGCCCGGAAGGCAGCCGTGACGCAACTCCCCGACCGCATCTACGCCACCCCTCAGGCGCGGGTCGCTGATTTCGTGTTCAACGAGGACGTGGTGCGCGTCTTCCCCGACATGATCAAGCGCTCGGTGCCCGGCTATCCGGCGATCGTCGAGAACATCGGCGTGATCGCCGCGCAGTTCGCCCAGCCAAACACATGCCTGTACGACCTGGGCTGCTCGCTGGGCGCGGTGACCCAGGCGCTGCGCCGCCATGTGAAGGCCGACAACTGCCGGGTGCTGGCCGTGGACAACTCCGCGGCCATGGTCGAGCGCTGCCGCGAGTATTTGCATGCACAGGATTCGATTTTCCAGGAGCTGCTGCCAGTCGAGGTGATCGAACGCGACATTCTCGCGCTGGAATTTCAGCCGAGTTCGCTGGTTGCGCTGAATTTCACCCTGCAGTTCATCGCCCCCGAGCAGCGTCCCGCGCTGCTCGGGGCCATTCGCCAGACACTGATACCGGGCGGTGCGCTGATCCTCTCGGAAAAACTGCGTTTCGCCGATGAAGGCGAACAGCAGCTGCTCACCGACCTGCACATCGCCTTCAAACGCGCCAACGGCTACAGCGAACTGGAAATCGCGCAGAAGCGCAGTGCCATCGAGAACGTGATGAAGCCGGACAGCCTGGAAGTCCACCGCCAGCGCCTGCTGGATGCCGGTTTCTCCAAGGTTGTGCCTTGGTTCCAGTGTCTGAACTTTGCCTCGCTGATCGCCCTGCCATGAATCTCGACCTGACTCCCCTCGCCTGGCGCCTGGCCGGCACTCCGCTGGCCGCCTGGGCCAATGGCGTGCAGCAGCAGCTGAACGCCAAGCTGGAAATCGGCCACGGCGACTTGCCACGCTGGCGCCGCGCCGTCGACGCGCTGCCCGCGCTGACGCCTGCGGCAATCGAACTGCGTGACGGCTTTCGTCTGGAGGCCGGTTGCGACGACGCGACCCGTCAGGCGACCCGCGAAGCCCTGATGGGACTCTCGCCCTGGCGCAAGGGACCGTTCGAGGTGTTCGGCGTGCATGTGGACACCGAGTGGCGCTCGGACTGGAAGTGGCAGCGCGTCGCGCCGCATCTGGATCTGGTCGGCAAGCGCATCCTCGATGTCGGCTGCGGCAACGGCTACTACATGTGGCGCATGCTCGGCGCCGGCGCCGACAGTGTGGTGGGCGTCGATCCCAACTGGCTGTTCTTCTGCCAGTTCCATGCGATGAAGCGTTACCTGCCGGAGCTGCCGGTGTGGCACCTGCCCTTCGCGCTGGAAGAGTTACCCGCGAAGCTCGAAGGCTTCGAGACCGTATTCTCCATGGGTGTGCTCTACCACCGCCGCTCGCCCATCGACCACCTGCTCGACCTGAAGGACTGCCTGATCCGGGGTGGCGAACTGGTGCTGGAGACATTGGTAGTCGACGGCGACGAAAACACCGCGCTGGTACCCGAGGACCGTTACGCGCAGATGCGCAACGTCTGGTTCCTGCCTTCGGTGTCCGCGCTGGAACTCTGGCTGCGCCGGGCCGGCTTCGTCGACGTCCGCTGCGTGGATGTCAGCGTGACCCGCGTCGAAGAACAGCGCAGCACCGAATGGATGCGCTACCAGTCGCTTCCCGATTTTCTCGATCCGCAGGACCATAGCAGAACCCTGGAGGGCCTGCCGGCGCCCATGCGCGCCGTGTTGCTGGCGCGCAAGCCGTAGGCGGAAAACGCGCGAAGCTCTTTTCCGCCGCTGCGCACTCAACCCCGCGCGGCAGCCGCGAGTATCAACTGCTTCATTTCCGCTACCGCCTGCTTGAACCCGACGAACAGCGCATGCGCAACGATGGCGTGGCCGATGTTCAGCTCGTTGATCCCGCGGATCGCGGCGATCGCCTCGGTGTTGTGGTAATGCAGCCCGTGCCCGGCATTGACGATCAGTCCGTGGCTGAGCCCGGCCTCGACCCCCTCGCGGATGCGCGCCAGCTCGCAGGCACGCTCGGCTGCACCGTGCGCGTCGGCATAGCGGCCGGTGTGCAACTCGATGGCTGGCGCCCCAATGCGCGCCGCCGCCTCGATCTGCCTCGGGTCGGCATCGATAAACAGCGAAACCTCGGCGCCGCAAGCATGCAGGCGCTCGACCGCGGCGCGGATGCGCGCTTCCTGGCCGGCGACATCCAACCCACCTTCGGTCGTTAGCTCCTGGCGGGTTTCCGGCACCAGACAGACATGCTCCGGGCGCAGCTGCTCGGCAAAGGCAAGCATGGCTTCGGTGACGCCCATCTCGAAGTTCATCCGCGTCTGCAGAACGTCCTTCATCAGCAACACGTCACGCTCCTGGATATGCCGACGGTCCTCGCGCAGATGCACGGTGATGCCGTCTGCCCCGGCTTCTTCGGCATCCAGCGCCGCCTTGACCGGATCCGGGTAACGCGTGCCACGCGCTTGGCGCAACGTAGCAATATGATCGACGTTGACGCCGAGCAGAATTCGATTGGCTTCAGCCACGCGGGGCCTCCTTCAGATTCATGAACAGTTCGCGGCTGACCAACGGTCGACCGCCCAGATGCGGTGCCAGCGCCTGGCGCATCAGTCGTTTGGCGGCCGCGAGCGCACCGGACACCTGCCAATCGGCCTCGGCCATCGCCAGCAACTCGGCTCCGCTGAACAACCCTGGCTGGAACGACTCGACCGGTTCGAGCCCGGCGTCGGGCAGCAGCCGGTAGAGACGCTGCGGCTCGATCGGCCGGCCAGCGATATCGGTCTCGAGGGCGAAACCATAGCCCAGCTCGCCGAGCAGACGCCATTCGAACGCTCGCAGCAACGGTTCCAGCGGCCGGTGCGCCGCCAGCGCCGGCAGCGTGGCCACGTAATGCTGGAACAGCGCCGGATGGGCATCTTCGACTGGCAGCAAGCGGATCAGCAATTCGTTGAGGTACAGCCCGCCGAACAACGCCTGGCCATCGAGCCAGTGCGCCGGCCCGGCGCCTTCGAGGCGAGCGATGGTCTTGAGGTCGGATTTGCCGCGCAGTTCCACCTCCAGCGAGACGAACGGGCGAATCAGGCTGCCGGCCTTGCCACGGGCCGCGCGCATGACCGCGCGCAGCCTTCCCAGGGGCGTGAGCAGATCGACCAGCGCGCTGCTTTCCTTGTAGGGACGGCTGTGCAGAACGAAGGCAGGTTGGGGAGAGGTGAAATCCATCGGTCGGTGACGCTCGAGTCGAGCCGGCAGCGGGCGCGCCTGCCGCTGGCAGAGGCTGGTCGCTACGGCGTCAGTTATAACCCAGCGAATGCAGCGCGCGCTCGTCGTCGGACCAGCCGCCTTTCACCTTGACCCACAGGTTGAGCATGACCTTGGAGTCGAACAGCACCTCCATGTCCTTGCGCGCTTCCTGGCCGATGCGTTTGATGCGCTCGCCCTTGTCGCCGATGATGATCTTCTTCTGTCCGTCGCGCTCCACCAGAATGAGCGCATGGATGTGCAGTACGGGACCTTCCTGCTTGAAGTCCTCGATCTCCACGGTGATCTGGTACGGCACCTCGGCGCCGAGCTGACGCATGATCTTTTCGCGCACCAGTTCAGCGGCAAGGAAGCGGCTGCTGCGATCGGTGATCTGATCTTCCGGGAAAAAGTGCTCGCTCTCCGGTAGACGCTCGGCTACGAGTTGCTCCAGCGTTTCAAGGTTCTGTCCGTGCTGTGCGGAAATCGGCACGATCTCGGCGTTCGGCAGCTGCTCGGCGAGCCAGCGCAGGTGCGGCAGCAGCTCGGCCTTGTCCTCGATACGGTCGGTCTTGTTCACTGCGACGATCAGCGGCCCGGTGACGTACCGTACCCGCTCGAGCACAGCCTGATCCTCGTCGGTCCAGCGGGTGCGGTCGACAACGAAGATGACCACGTCGACATCCTTCAGCGCCGAGGCGGCAGTCCGGTTCATGTAGCGATTGAGCGCCGTCTCACCGTTCTTGTGCAGACCTGGGGTATCAACGTAGACCGCCTGCACGGCACCCTCAGTCTTGATCCCGAGCATATTGTGGCGGGTGGTCTGCGGCTTACGCGAAGTGATCGCCAATTTCTGCCCGAGGATGTGGTTCAGCAGCGTCGACTTGCCGACGTTCGGCCGCCCGACAATGGCTACATAACCACAACGACTGACATCTTCCGATTGCAGCTGCTGGTCAGTCATTTCCGTTCTCCACGCCGAGGGCGATCAGTGCGGCTGCCGCGGCAACCTGTTCAGCGATGCGGCGACTGGCACCCTGTCCGCGCGTCTTGTCCACCAGCAGCGCCACCTGGCATTCCACGTAAAACGTTCGGCAGTGCGGCTCTCCCTGGATATCCACCACCTCGTAGCGCGGCAGCTCGCAGGCGCGCGATTGCAGGAACTCCTGCAGTCGCGTTTTCGGATCCTTGTTGGTATCGACCAAGGTCAGCCCCTGCAACTCGTTGGCCAACCAGGCGAGAACGCGCTCGCGCGCGGCCTCCATGCCGGCATCCAGGTAGATGGCACCGATCAGTGCTTCGAGCGTATCGGCAAGAATGGATTCACGGCGAAAACCACCGCTCTTGAGCTCGCCAGAGCCCAGCCTGAGGTGGTCGCCGAGCTCGAAACCACGCGCCAGCACCGCCAGGGTCTCGCCTTTCACCAGTCGCGCCCGCAGGCGCGATAGCTGGCCTTCCCGCGCCTGGGTGAAGTGATGAAACAGCGCTTCGCCAGCGATGAAGTTGAGGATCGCATCACCAAGAAACTCCAGGCGCTCGTTATTGCGCCCGGCGTAGCTGCGATGGGTCAGCGCCAGGAGCATCAGCTCCTGATCCTTGAATTGGTAGCCGAGCTTGCGCTCGAGGCGGGCTAGCGAAGTGCTCACGGCATCCTTAGGCGATAGTGTTTGTCGAAGTTGGCCACCAGATCGAGATTGCGGATCAGCGGCTCGCGTTTTTCGTACTTCAGGTGCGCTCGGAATTCGTTTTCCTGGATCTCGACCTTGAGCACTTCTTTCAGATTGACGTCCTGAATACCGTTGACCTGCATGCCCTTGCTGACATGAGTATAGAACTCGCCCACGCTGCGGACTTCCGCTGCCGTATCGGTTTCCACGGACTGGATGATCTTGTCCATGGACATGTAGTCAAAGTAGTGAGGAAGCATCTTAAATGCCGTGCTGGCCAGAAATGCTACCAGCGCCAGCACCATGATCCAGCTGAGCATGGACAGCCCTTTTTGCGAATGCGCAAAGCTCATGTCGACCTCTATGTCGTTGCGATACCCACCGATCGGGGCAGCGCCACTATAAACAGCCATGCTGCTGGCGCGGAGGCCATAATTCACAGCTTAGTGAATCAGCCCCACGCGGGAGAAATGCGGCAGGTTGCTGAACTTTGGATCCGGCCAGCTCATCCACACCGCGAATGCCTTACCGACGATATTGCGATCCGGTACCATTCCGGCCAATGTCGTGGGGATCGCATCATCCTGCCAATAGCGACTGTCATTCGAATTATCGCGATTGTCGCCCATCATGAAGTAATGGCCTTGCGGGACCGTCCATTGGCGGCTGGGCTCCATCCGATATCGCCCCATTTCCTTACGGATCAGATGCTCTACCTCGCCCAGTTTCTCGCGATACAGGCGCGCACTGCCCAGACTGCCCGGCTCGTCGCCAATCAATGTCTCGGCCACGAGCTGATCGTTGACGTACAGCCGACGTTCACTGCTGTAGCGAATCACGTCGCCCGGCAAGCCGACCACCCGCTTGATGTAGTTGACGTTCGGATCGCTCGGATAGCGGAACACCATGACGTCGCCACGCTGCGGGTCGCTTACCTCGACGATCTTGGTATCAACCACCGGAAGGCGAATGCCATAGGCAAACTTGTTGACCAGAATGAAATCGCCCACTTCCAGCGTCGGCTTCATCGATCCCGAGGGAATCTGAAACGGCTCGACCAGAAACGAGCGCAGCACCAACACGATCGCCAGCACGGGGAAAAACGATTTGCCGTACTCGATCAGTACCGGCTCGCGGCTGAGCGCTTCGAGCGTAGCCGAATCGATCGCACCATTGCGCCCCTCATAACTGGCGATGGCGGCGCGACGCCTGGGCGCGAAGAACAGCAGGTCGCTCAGCGCCAGCAGCCCACAGACAATGACCGCAAGGACCAGCACCAGCGGGAAATTGATCGACATATCAGCTATCTACCTTCAGTACCGCGAGGAACGCCTCTTGTGGAATCTCCACGCTGCCGACCTGCTTCATACGCTTCTTGCCCGCCTTCTGCTTCTCCAGCAGCTTGCGCTTGCGGCTGACGTCACCGCCATAGCACTTGGCGAGGACGTTCTTCCGAAGCGCCTTGACCGTCGAGCGCGCGATCACCTGCCCGCCGATGGCCGCCTGAATCGCCACGTCGAACATCTGCCGTGGGATCAGTTCCTTCATCTTCTCCACCAGCTGGCGCCCCTTGTACGCCGCGTTGTCGCGGTGGACGATCAGCGCCAGCGCATCGACTCGCTCGCCGTTGATGAGTACGTCCAGACGCACCAGATTGGCCGGCTGGAAGCGGTCGAAACCGTAATCCAGCGAGGCATAGCCGCGGCTGGCCGACTTCAGGCGGTCGAAGAAATCCATCACCACCTCGTTCATCGGCAGGTCATAGCTGACCTGCACCTGGCTGCCGAGGAAATGCATGTCGCGCTGCACGCCGCGCTTCTCGATGCACAGGGTGATCACACTGCCCAGGTGATCCTGCGGCACGAGGATGTTGGCGCGGCAGATCGGCTCGCGCATCTCGGCAATCGAGGCCAGATCAGGCAGCTTGGAAGGGTTGTCGACGTAGACGGTGTCGCCGTTCTTCAGCACCACCTCGAACACTACCGTCGGTGCGGTGGTGATCAGATCCAGGTCGTACTCGCGCTCCAGGCGCTCCTGAATGATCTCCATATGCAGCATGCCAAGGAAACCAATACGGAAGCCGAAACCCAGCGCGTCGGAGCTTTCCGGCTCGTACTGCAGCGCGGCGTCGTTGAGCGTCAGTTTCTCCAAGGCGTCGCGAAAGTCTTCGAAATCATCCGAGCTGACGGGGAACAGGCCGGCATAGACCTGTGGCTTGACCCGCTTGAAACCCGGCAGCACCTCGACATCCGGGGTCGTGGACAGGGTCAGGGTGTCGCCCACCGGGGCGCCCTGGATGTCCTTGATGCCGGCGATGATGAAGCCCACCTCGCCAGCCTTGAGATCGGCGGTAGCAGTGTGCTTCGGAGTAAAGACGCCAACACTGTCGACCTGATGGATCTTGCCGGTCGACTTGACGAGGATCTTGTCGCCTTTCTTCACTCGCCCGTGGCGCACGCGGACCAGGGACACTACGCCGAGATAGTTGTCGAACCAGGAGTCGATGATCAGTGCCTGCAATGGCGCCTCGATATCTCCCTCGGGCGGCGGGATGATCTGCACAAGGCGCTCCAGCACATCCTCCACCCCCATGCCGCTCTTGGCGCTGCAGGCCACGGCGTCGGTGGCGTCAATACCAATGACGTGTTCGATCTCTTCCTTGACCCGCTCCGGCTCGGCCTGGGGCAAGTCCATCTTGTTCAGCACCGGCATGACCTCGAGGCCTTGCTCGATGGCTGTGTAGCAGTTGGCCACCGACTGCGCCTCGACGCCCTGACCAGCGTCCACCACGAGCAGCGCGCCCTCACAGGCCGCCAGCGAGCGGCTGACTTCATAGGTGAAGTCGACGTGACCAGGGGTGTCGATGAAGTTCAGCTGGTAGGTTTTGCCGTCCTGCGCTTTGTAGTGCAGGGTCACGCTGTGCGCCTTGATCGTGATGCCGCGCTCGCGCTCGAGATCCATGGAATCGAGGACCTGAGCCTCCATCTCGCGTTCGGACAGGCCGCCGCAGATCTGAATGAACCGATCGGCCAGGGTCGACTTGCCATGGTCGATGTGGGCGATGATGGAGAAGTTGCGGATATGACTCAGGTCACTCACAGCTGAACACTCGAAAAATGCCGCAGGCCGATTGCCCGCCGAAAATAGCCGCGAAGTTTAACTGATCAGCCCCGCGAGCGCCACGCGCCCAACCGGGTCGACACTCACTTGCATAACGCGGACACAAGAAAAAGGGCGGCCATCGCCGCCCTTTTTCTTCAACATGACGCCCGCGTCATTCCGCCAATTTGAAGGTGATGAAGCTCGCGCGTCCCTGACGCAACACCCGCATCGATACCGAACGATTCTTAGGCAATTGGGCGGCCACCCGACCGAAGGTCTTGGCTGAATCGATGGCCTGGTTGTTCAGATGCGTGATCACATCACCCGGACGCAGACCGATCATCGCAGCCGGACCATTTAGAATTTCGGTGATAACCACCCCGCCCTGCAGATCCAAGCTGGCGCGCTGCTCCGCAGTCAACTCGGAAACCTTGACCCCCAGGCGGTTGTCGCTCTGCTCCGGCCCGGCGCCCGCCGCGGCGATTTCGTCGCCCTCTTCCGGCAGCGCACCGATCTGCACGCTGACCTCGCGCCGCTCACCCTCGCGTACGACTTCCATTCGAGCGGTACTTCCTGGCTTGAGCGCACCGACGAGGTGCGGCAGATCAGCCGACATGATGATGGGCTTACCATTCATACTCAGAATCACGTCACCCACGCGCAATCCACCGCGAGCAGCTGGGCCACCATCCATCACCTGGGCCACCAGAGCCCCGGCCGGACGCTCGAGGCCGAACGACTCCGCCAGATCCTTGTTCACTTCCTGGATGACCACGCCCAGCCACCCACGACTGACCTTGCCCTCTGTGCGCAGCTGATTGGCGACATCCATCGCCACATCGATCGGAATGGCGAAGGACAAGCCCATGAAACCGCCTGACCGGGTGAATATCTGCGAATTTATCCCGACGACTTCACCCGCGAGATTAAACAGCGGACCGCCGGAGTTGCCTGGGTTGATCGCAACATCGGTCTGAATGAACGGCACATAGCTCTCGTTCGGCAGACTGCGCCCGGTTGCGCTGACAATACCTGCGGTCACGGTGTGATCGAAGCCGAACGGCGAGCCAATCGCCAACACCCACTCGCCAACCTTGAGCGCACTGGAATCACCCAGTTTGACGGTCGGCAATCCCTCACCCTCGACTTTCAACACGGCAACATCGGTACGCGGATCGGCACCGACCAGCTTGGCTTCCAACTCACTGCGATCGGGCAGACGCACAATGATCTCGTCGGCGTCTGCAACGACATGATTGTTAGTCAGCACATAACCATCAGCTGAAATGATGAAACCCGAACCCAGCGATTGCGCCTCGCGCTGCTGGCCGCGACCGTCGGGTAATTGAGGAATACTGCGCTCGAAGAACTCCCGAAAGATCGGAGGCAAGCCCTCCAGATCGGGAATCTGCGCCGACGCGCCACGTGTCGGGAGTTTCTGCTTGGTGCTGATGTTGACCACTGCCGGGGATGCGCTCTCTACCAGCGGCGTGAAATCCGGCAGCGCCGCTTGCGCAACAACCGCCTGCCCCAGCAACGCCAGCCCCGCCAAAAAGGCGAAGCAGCTGTTTCGATTGAACATGAACTAGCCCCCACTGACGAACGAACGGAAAATCTCACTGCATGCCAGGCGAACCGGCGAGCATGGCCCGCAGTACCACGGGTTGCAGACTCGGATCGTTCGCCACGCGCCGGCTACGCAGGCGCACGATACCCCAGGCGATAACGAATCCACCCAACCCCGCCGCGATGATCCAAGGCTCGCTAGCCGACCACTGTGCCGCCGCTGCGGCGGCAATCAGCATCATGAGCAGGGGAAAAAGATAGACAAGGAGCGCCCCACGCAGCAATACGCGCTCCTCGATACCCAGCACGACGGCATCACCGACCTGCAGTTGCAGCGCCGACACCGCACGGACCAGCCCGCTTCGCTCGCGTACGTCCAGACGCTCCATCAGGCCCTGCCCGCAGCCATTTTTTGCAACGCATCCTGAACAAGTGCTGCGACGCTGCGTCTGGACCCAGACGGCGCCTGGTTCCACAGCGACAACGCGTCCCTGCTCTTCGATCATTGCGAGGCCGCGCGCATCGAAAGCGCCACGCGCTCTGCGGTTCCGAGCGGGATCTCACCCACGACAGTCACCATCACGTCGCCTTCCGGCGTGCTGATGCGCTTAGCAACCGACGCCGTCGGTCCCATCTGACTGCGAGCGTCACTGACCGTCGCGTCGCCCAGCGGCTCGAGAAACACGGAAAAACTCGTCAGCCCGTCACTATAGGACAGCCAGGAAACCGATTCGCTTGAAACTGGACTCGGCCGCACGTCCGCCCCCTGTAATACAAAACCAGGCGGTAACCAGTCGGAACGCCATGCCGTATCGACCTGATGAGGGGCGGCTTTAAGCGAGACATTTTCACATGCTGGGCCCTGACGCACTGACTGCGCATCGGCCGCGTCGGGTTCGAAACGAGTAAACTGAAACCGCTCAAGCAGCTGTCCTTTGTCGCTCAGCATGAGCGACTTGAGCGGTAGAGCCGTCTCGCGGTCGAGATGAAGCTCGAAGCTGTAACGATGCTGGTCTTTAGCCAGCACTCCCAGCGCAACCGCAGGTCGGCCGGCAACCCGGGACTCGCCCATCAGGCGAAACTCGTACCACTCCGAGAGCGCCTTTACGTCGAGGCGCCGATCATCCCAAGTGCCCTGGCGGTCGACCTGGGTCGTCAACCCGTCGGTAGCGCATTGCACCTGACCGTCGCGCCGTACAACCTCTATCGCCGGCCCGTCGAGCTGGAGCATGCGCTCCTGCAGATGCCCTTCCTCGACCCGTCGCCAGATCGCATGACTGGAAAAACTGCCATTGCGCTCGTAGACGAACGTGCCCATATAGTTCTGAGTCCGTTCCGCCTGGGCAAGCTTGCTCATCCACGTTCCGGCATCAACAGCGAAGGCCGGCATCGATAGCCAGCCTCCGAACATCACACACAGCGGTAAGACGCGCATGCTTCTCCCTAACGTTCTTCCA